>DASZYM010000427.1:0-7925 GCA_035545355.1 Dongiaceae bacterium | reverse complement strand
GACCGCGGGATCGGCCTGGGCGTTGGCCATCCAGAGGCCGAGCTTGCGCTCGTCGGCGAGCTCGCGCGTGGTCTCGCCGACGATCCGGCCCTGGAACATGACGACGATGCGGTCGGACAAAGCCAGGATCTCGTCGAGCTCAACCGAGACCAGCAGTACCGCCGAGCCTTCGTCGCGCATCGCGGCGATCTGGCTGTGGATGAACTCGATGGCGCCGATATCGACGCCGCGGGTCGGCTGTCCGACCAGCAAGACCTTGGGGGCGCGCGCCATCTCGCGGGCGAGGATCAGCTTCTGCTGGTTGCCGCCGGAGAGCTTGCTCGAGCCCAAGGCGGGCTGCGGCGGGCGCACGTCGAAGGCCTGCATCATGCGGGCGCAGTCGCGCTGCGCCGCCGCATTGTTCATCACCGGGCCGAAGCCGTATTTGCGGTCGCGCTGATAGCCGAGGATCGCCGATTCCCAGGCGGGAAAGCCGGTGACCAGGCCCAGGCGATGCCGGTCCTCCGGCACATGGGCGACGCCGAGGCGGCGCATCTGGTCGGGTCCGATCGGACGGCTGGGCGTCACCTCGTGCCCCAGCACGTGCATGCCGCCCGAGGTCGGCCGGCGGATGCCCGAGAGCACTTCCAGCAGCTCGCTCTGGCCGTTGCCGGAGACGCCGGCAATGCCGAGGATCTCGCCCTCGCGGACCGAGAAGTTGATGTCGTCGAGCCGCTTCACGCCGAACTCGTCGATCAGCCCCAGATGCTCCACCTGCAGGGCCGGGGCGCCCGGCCGCGCCCGGCTGGGCTCCGGCGCCAGGCGCACCTTGCGCCCGACCATCAGCAGAGCGAGCTCTTCGCGGTTGGTGCGCCCGGTCGTGCGCTCGGCGACGACTTCGCCGTGGCGCATCACCGTCACCTCGTCGGTCACCGCCATGATCTCGCGCAGCTTGTGGGTGATCAGGATGACGGTGACGCCGCGCTCCTTGAGCGCGCGCAGGATCTGGAAGAGCTGGTCGGTCTCCTGCGGCGTCAGCACGCCGGTCGGCTCGTCCAGGATCAGGATCTCGCAATGCCGGTACAGCGCCTTGAGGATCTCGACCCTTTGCTGCTCGCCGACCGGCAGGTCGCCGACGATCGCGTCGGGATCGACGCTGAGGCCGTAATCGCGCTCCAGCCGCTCGATCTCCGCCCGCGCCTTCCGGGCGCTGCTCTGGATCAGCACGCCGCTCTCGGCGCCGAGCATCACGTTCTCGATCACGGTGAAGGGATCGACCAGCATGAAGTGCTGATGCACCATGCCGATCCCGGCATTGATCGCGTCCTTGGAGTTGCGGATGCGGGTCGGCCGGCCGTTGATCCTGATCTCGCCGGCATCGGCTTCGTAGAAGCCGTAGAGGATGCTCATCAGGGTCGATTTGCCGGCGCCGTTCTCGCCGACGATGCCGGGGATCGTGCCCTTGCCGATCTGCAGCGAGACGTTGCGGTTGGCGTGGACGGTGCCGAAGCGCTTGTCGATGCCGATCAGCTCGACCGCCGGAATCGAGGGATCGTGAGGGGTGCTCTGGTTGTCCAAGGCGGCGGTGCCCCTAAACGAAGGCGGCCCGGCATCGCAATGCCGGACCGCCGGATCGCTTCAGATCAGTTCGGGCAGGTGTTGTCGGCGACGTAGTCGTGGACCTGGATCTTGCCGGAGATGATGTCGGCCTTGGCGGCCTCCACCTTCGCCTTCATGTCGTCGGTGATCAACGCCTTGTTGTTGTCGTCATAGGCCCAGTTGACGCCGTCCTCCTTGAGGCCGAGCTCGTTGACGCCGGCCTTCCAGGTGCCGTCCTTGGCGGCCTTGACGGTGTTGTACACGGCGACGTCCACCCGCTTCATCATCGAGGTCAGCATGGTGCCCGGATGCAGGTAGTTCTGGTTGCTGTCGACGCCGATCGCCAGCTTTCCGGAATCCTTGGCCGCCTGGTAGACGCCGAGCCCGGTGGCGCCCGCCGCCGCGAACACGACGTCGGCGCCCTGGTCGAACTGGCCTTTGGCGAGCTCGCCGCCCTTGGTCGGGTCGTTCCAGGCCGCACCGGTCGTGCCGGTCATGTTCTGGAACACGGTGTCGCCGCTGGCGGCGTATTTCACGCCCTGGGCGTAGCCGCATTCGAAGCGCCGGATCAGCGGGATGTCCATGCCGCCGACGAAGCCGACCTTGCCGGTCTTCGAGGCCATCGCCGCCAGCACGCCGACCAGGAACGAGCCTTCATGCTCCTTGAAGACGATCGACTGCACGTTCGGCAGGTCGATCACGGAATCGATGATGACGAAGCGGGTCTTCGGGAATTTCGGCGCGATCTTCTTGATCGCGTCTTCCTGGGAGAAGCCGACGCCGATGATCGGATCGGCGCCCTTCTGGGCGAAGCGCTCGAAGGCCTGCTCGCGCTGGGCGTCGGTCTGCACCTCGAACTCCAGATAGCTCGTCCCGGTCTCCTGCTTGAACTTCTCCATGCCGTTATAGGCGGATTCGTTGAAGCCCTTGTCGAACTTGCCGCCCGAATCGTAGACCACGGCCGGCTCGGCCAGCGCGACGCCCGCGCACAAGGACAGGATCGCCGCGGTCGCCGCGGCGCGGAACATCATGGTCATGGAAGCCTCCTTGTTGGCCGGCGCTCTGATTCGAAACCCGGCGCCGGCTGTTTCGTTGGCCAAATCTTGGCAAGAACCCGCGCGGAAAATCAATCGCGAATTGATTTTATTCAGCTTTTTGCGCTGCTCCGGCCAAGGCTTCGCGTCCGCCATGATTGTCGAGATAGTTAATCAGGGCGGCCACGACACGGCGGTCGAAGCTCTTGCCGATGCCCTTCATCAGCGCCTCGATCGCCTGATCGATGGTCAGCGCCTGGCGGAAGGCGCGGTCGCTGATCATGCCGATGAAGGCATTGGCCACCGCGATGATCCGCGCGGTGATCACGATCTCGTCGCCCTTGAGCGGCGGATTGCCCGAGCCGTCGAAATTGGCCTGGGCCTGCTGCAGGGTCTCCACCACCGGCCCGTCGAACTCGATGCCCTTGATGAGGTCGGCGCTGGTCATGATGCTGTTGCGGATCATGCCGCGCTCTTCGTCGGTCAGGCCCTCGGTCTTGGCCAGGACCGATTCCGGAATCAGGATCTTGCCGAGGTTCAGGAGGTTGCCGGCGATCTCCGCGGTCTCGGTCTCGACGTCGGACAGGTTCATTTCCTTGGCGACGGCGCGGGCGACCTGCGCCACGCGCGCCGAGTGCTGCGCCGCGAAGGGATCGCGCTTGTCCACCACGTCGACCAGCGTCTTGACGAGCTGGTTGAGGTTGCGGGCGCGGCGCTCGCGCTCATGGACGAAGTCGGTGATGTCGTCCTCGACCGCCAGCACCCCTGATACGCCGCCCGCCGTGCCTTTGAGCGGGATGTGCTCGGACTGCACGATCTTGGTCTTGCCGCCGGCCTCGATCGGGCCGTATTCGGTGACGGTGCGGTTCTCCTCCATCGCCTGGTGGTTCAGGCGCACCACGCGCTTGGAGGCCGCCGGGCCGAGCACGTTGGCGACCGGCTTGCCGATCATCTCCGGCGCCGGGATGCCCGCGTCCTTCGCCGCCTGGCGGTTGGCGAAGCGGTATTTGTCGTCCTTGTCCAGGATGAAGATGCTGGTCGGCTGGCTGTCGGTGACGAGCTGCAGCAGGTTGCTCTGCTCCTGGTATTTCTGCGCCATCTGGTTGAACTGGTAGGCCGCCTGCGAGGCGCGCCGCGACGAGCCGTAATACCAGACCGCGGCGATGATCACCGCCACCAGCACGATCACCAGCAGCAGCACGATGGTCAGGGTCTGGAACCGCGCCTCGGCCTCGCCGAGCGCCTCGTCGTAGTTGACGGTATAGGCCAGCACCCAGGGCACCGCGGTCAAGGCGCGCGAGGTGACCAGGACCGGGCGACCCTGGTAGTCCTTCTTGTCGGGCGCGAAGGTGCCGGCATTCTGCACGGCGAAGGCGACGTCGAGATCGGGCACGTCGATGCCGATCTGCGACTTCACCGGCTGGATCGGCTGCTTGGGATCGTTGATCGGCGAGAGATAGGTGATCTTGTTGTCCTTGAGCTCGACCAGGACCGAGCGGCCGCTCTTGGTGGTCTCGCCCGGCTGCACCAGTCGCTGATAGAGCTCGTCGGCCACCTGCTTCACGCCGACGACGCGTCCCACCTCCACGGTCTGCGCCGTGTCGCCCTGGGTCACCAGCACCGGCACCACGAAGATCAGCGACGGCACGCCGCCGGAATTGAGATAGAGGTCGCTGACCGCCTTCTGCCCCGGCGCCTGGGCCGAGACGAAGGCCTTGATGTCGCCGTCGAAGGCGGGCGCGTTCGGCGAGGCGGCCAGCACGTTGTTCTTCTCGTCGAGCATGATGATGCCGCCGACCGGCGGCACCGTCTGGTTGACGTTGATGTCCGGCTTGATCTTGACCGAGAAGCCGGCGCGATCGGCGGTCGCGGTCAGGATGTCCCGCAGGTATTGCCGCAGGCCCTCGACCTGGTCGGCCTGGCTCTGGTCGCCGGCGAGCTGGGTGATCTGCTGGACATAGGTCTGCGCCGACTGGTTCTGCGCGATGCCGTAGAGCTCGGCGAATTGCTGGTCGAACCAGCGGTTGACGTCGGCGGCGCGGCTGTCCGCCACGATGCCCATGCGGATCCGCCATTCGGTCTCGGCCTGCTGGCGCTCCTGGCCGACGAAGAGGCTGACCAGGTAGATGCCGATCAGCGCGATCAGGACCAGGACCGCGAACGGGAACACCATCTTCCAGTCGAGCTTGGGCCGGGTCGATTCCTCGACGATCGAGAACCGGGCTTCCGGCGCAGGCTGGGTATCGCTCAAGGCGGGCTCCCTTCGGGACGGATCGCATTTCAGGGGGCGGCGAGAAGCGACAGAGCCGGAGCGCTGCCCCCGCAGCGAGCCGGTTAACCATGTCTTCAAGCGATAAAACCCTAGCACAAACGCTCTGGGGTCAAAAGTGACCCCCGCGGGCCGATGGGCGGGTGCAGTCCGCCGTCACAGAAGCGCGAGCGGCCCCACCTTGGCCCTCGACGCCCCGGAGCGCGGCGCTTAACATCTGGGCAAGATTGGCCTGCCGGGATGGACCCTCTGCCGCGACGGCGGCAGGCCGATCGGAGTACCGGGGTCAAAGAAGGGGAAGCCGCACCATGTCCGGCCCAGTTGGGAGCAACGGGGGCGGCCGCAACTGGACGGTGCCGCAGCGGCGCCGGCTTTCAGGACATGCCTGGCCGATCGTGGCGCTGGGGATCCTGGCGCTCTCGATCCTGGGCGCCGGACCCGCCAGCGCGCGCAGCTATCCCAGCATCTTCGGTTCCAAGGAGATCTCGTCCACCAATTGGGGCGTGCACACCTCGGCCGTCGTCAACTGGATGAGCATGCTGAAGCGCTGGGCCAACGGCACGCCCTGCGCCGAGAGCAATACCTGCACCACCAAGGGCTGGCAGGCGCTGGTGGCGCAGGTGAAGGCCGCCGGCGATCCGATGGCGCAGATCAAGCTCGCCAATTCGCTGATGAACAACCCGGCGCAGCATCCCTATATCGAGGACATCAACAACTGGGGCGTCGCGGAATACTGGGCGACCGCCTATCAGTTCATGCGGAAGAGCGGCGATTGCGAGGATTTCTCGATCGCCAAGTACATGCTGCTCAAAGCCGCCGGCTTCCCGATCGAGAACATGCGGATCGTCGCCGTGCGCATCAAGAGCCTGGGCGGCATCGGCCACGCGATCCTGGTGGTCTATCAGGGCAACCAGGCCTTCGTGCTGGACAACCGCGTGCCGCCGGTGATGCAGGAATCGCTGGTCCGCAACGAGTTCCAGCCCGCGATCTCGATGAACGAGCAGTTCTGGTGGGTGCACCTGCCCGGCAGATGACAGAAATCAGATGTCAGATGTCAGAATGGACCGGCTAAACCCCGCACGAGTCTTCTGACATCTGTTCTCTGGCTCACGCCCGCGGCGCGTATTTCGCCAGGATCCGCTGCAGCGTGCGGCGATGCATGCGCAGTCGCCGCGCGGTCTCCGAGACGTTGCGGTCGCATTGCTCATAGACCCGCTGGATGTGCTCCCAGCGCACGCGGTCGGCGGTCATCGGCTGTTCGGGCGGCGGCGGCAGCGCGTCCTTGCGGTCGAGCAAGGCGGCTTCGACCTGGTCGGCATCGGCGGGCTTGGGCAGATAGTCGACGGCGCCGGCCTTGATCGCCACCACCGCGGTCGCGATGTTGCCGTAGCCGGTCAGCATCACGATGCGGCAATCCTCGCGCGCCTTGCGGATCTCCGGCACCACGTCGAGCCCGCTGCCGTCGGTGAGCCTCAGATCGACCACGGCGTAGCGCGGCGGCTCGGCCTTGGCGGCGGCGATCGCCGCCTCGCAGCTCTCCGCCTGGATCACGCGGAAGCCGCGCTTCTCCATCGCCTGGGCCAGGCGCTGGCGATAGGGTGCGTCGTCATCGACCAGCAGCAGCGTCTTGTCGCCCGCCGTCGGGACGGGTGCGGTGCCGGAAGTGACGGAAGTGTCAGACATGGTCCATTGCTCCTGAGAAGACATTGCGGGGCCAGCTCATCTGCACTTCTGCGCCCCCGTAAGCGTTGTTGGTGAAGGTCACCACCCCGCCCGACTGCTCGATCAGATGCTGGGCGATGAAGATGCCGAGGCCCATGTGATCGCCCTGGCGCTCCGGCTGCTTGTGCTTCACGTCCCCGGTGGGCGAGAGATAGGGATCGCCCAGCCGGTCGAGCAGGTCCGGCGGGAAGCCGACACCGTCATCGCTGATGGTAACGCCGATCTCCTCGGCATTCCACCAGAGCGAGACCTTCACCTCCTGGTGGGCGAACTCGATCGCGTTCTGCAGGATGTTGCCGAGCCCGTGCAGCATCTCCGGCCGGCGCGGCAGCATCGGCGGCACGGGATCCTTGGGATCCGGATGCTCCTCGATGCGCAAGGCCACATGTGGGCGGCGATGCGGCTCGGCGGCGAGCTCGATCAGCAGCGGCAGCGGCATGTTGCCGAAATGGTCGGCCGGCGACTGGCCCGGCCGGCGCGAGAGCTCGGCCAGGATCTCGCGGCAGCGGGCGCTCTGGCTCACCAGCAGGTCGATGTCGCCGCGCAACGGGTTGTCGGCCGGCAGGTCGCGCTGCATCTCGCGCGAGACCAGCGAGATCGTGCCCAGAGGCGAGCCCAGCTCATGCGCCGCCGCTGCGGCGAGCGCGCCGAGATTGGAGAGGCTGAGCTCGCGGTCGAGGGCGGCCTGCGCCGCGGTCAGTGCGTCCGAGAGCCGGCGCGTCTCCTGCGCCACGCGGTAGACATAGGAGGTGATGAAGATCACCGCGAGGCCGAGCGCGATGGCGAGCGCGGTCACGAAATTCTGCGGCAGCTTCAATCCGTCCGGCGTCCAGGGCAGCGGCTGGTGGAACACCGCGAGCGCATTGATGCAGGTGATGGCCAAGGCCGAGAGGCCGACCGTGCTGCGATAGCTCAAGGTGGTCGCCGAGACGGTGACCGGGGCCAGGATCAGGATCGCGAAGGGATTGTTGAGGCCGCCGGTCAGATAGAGCAGCACCGAGAGCTGCACCATGTCGAAGGCGAAATAGAGCGCCGATTCCCGGTCGGTGAGGCGGGCCGATGCCTTGCGCCGGAATTGCGCGCCGCCGGTGATGGCGGCCAAGGCGGCAACCGTCGCGAGCGCCCAGCCGATCGGCAGGTCGTAGCCCATGACGTAATGGACGAAGAGCAGGGTCGAGAGCTGCCCGACGACCGCGATCCAGCGGATGAAGATGATGGTGCGCAGCCGGATGCGGCCACGCGGACGCGGCCGGCGCGCCGCCGGATTCGCGGGGCTGCTGCTGGGGCTGAGAGCGGCATCCATGGGGCGAATAGAACCGGGC
>DASZYM010000426.1:0-3468 GCA_035545355.1 Dongiaceae bacterium | reverse complement strand
CGATCTGCGGCGTCGATGAATCGAAGGAGCAGCATTGGATCGGCTACGCGGTCGGGATGCTGCTGTTCAGCCTGGCGGGCTTCCTCTCGCTCTATGCCCTGCAGCGGCTGCAGGCCGTGATCCCGTTCTTCAACCCCGCCGGCCAGACCGCGGTGGCGCAGGACCTCGCCTTCAACACGGCGACCAGCTTCGTCACCAATACCAACTGGCAGTCTTACGTGCCCGAAGCGACCATGAGCTATCTCACCCAGATGGCCGGGCTCGCCGTGCACAACTTCGTCTCGGCGGCGACCGGCATTGCGCTGGCGCTCGCCTTCATCCGCGGCTTCGCGCGGCGCTCGGCGCGGACCGTCGGCAATTTCTGGGTCGATCTCACCCGCTGCACGCTCTACGTCCTGCTGCCGATCTCGATCGTCGTCGGTCTGTTCTTCGTCTGGCAGGGCATGCCGCAGAATCTCGGCGCCTATACCGAGGTCACGACCCTGGAAGGCGCCAAGCAGGTGATCGCCCAGGGGCCGGTCGCCTCGCAAGAGGTGATCAAGATGCTGGGCACCAATGGCGGCGGCTTCTTCAACGCCAACTCGGCGCATCCGTTCGAGAACCCGAACGCCATCACCAACCTCGTCGAGATGGTGCTGATCTTCTCGCTCGGCGCCGGTCTCACCAACGTGTTCGGCCGGATGGTCGGCAACCAGAAGCAGGGCTGGGCGGTGCTGGCCGCCATGGGCCTCCTGTTCATGATGGGCACCACCACGGCCTACTGGGCGGAATCCCGGGGCAACCCGGCCTATGCCGCCATGGGCGTCGACCAGGTCGCCAGTGCCGTGCAGTCCGGCGGCAACATGGAAGGCAAGGAGGTGCGCTTCGGCATCGCCAATTCGGCGCTGTTCGCCACCGTCACCACCGACGCTTCCTGCGGCGCGGTCAATGCGATGCATGACAGCCTGATGCCGCTCGCCGGCATGGTGCCGATGGTCAACATGATGCTGGGCGAGATCATCGTCGGCGGTGTCGGCTCCGGCCTCTACGGCATGCTGCTGTTCTGCATCGTCGCGGTTTTCGTCGCCGGGCTGATGGTCGGGCGCACGCCGGAATACCAGGGCAAGAAGATCGAGGCGCGCGAGGTCAAGATGGCGATGCTCGCGATCCTGGTCCTGCCGCTCTCGATGCTCGGCTTCACGGCGATCGCCGTCGTGGTGCAGCCCGGCCTCGCCGGCCTGGAGAATTCCGGCCCGCATGGCTTCAGCGAGATCATGTACGCCTATATCTCCGGCACCGCCAATAACGGCAGCGCCTTCGCCGGCCTGACCGCCAACAGCGTCTTCTACAACACCACGATCGGCCTCGCGATGCTGATCGGCCGCTTCGCCATGATCGTGCCGATGCTGGCGGTGGCGGGCTCGCTCGCGGGCAAGAAGATCGTGCCGGCTTCGGCCGGCACCTTCCCAACCACCGGCGGGTTGTGGGTCGGCCTGCTGGTCGGCGTCATCCTGATCGTCGGCGGCCTCACCTACTTCCCGGCTTTGGCGCTCGGCCCGATCGTCGAGCACCTGGCGATGAATGCCGGAAACCTGTTCTGATCGAGGACACCATCATGACTGTGACCACGCTTTCGAGCGCGAAGACCCGCAAACGGTCGACCTCCGCGACGCTCACCGATCCGAAGATCCTGGTGCCGGCGATCGGGGCATCCTTCCGCAAGCTCGACCCGCGGGTGATGATCCACAACCCCGTGATGTTCGTGGTCGAGATCGTGACCATGCTGACCACGATCCTGTTCGTCCGGGACCTGATCACCGGCGCCGGCAACTACGCCTTCTCGTTCCAGATCAATCTCTGGCTCTGGTTCACCGTGCTCTTCGCCAACTTCGCCGAAGCCGTGGCCGAAGGCCGCGGCAAGGCCCAGGCCGCGACCTTGCGCAAGACCAAGACCGACACGATCGCCAAGCTGCTGAAGAACGACGGCGTCTCGCAAGTCTCGGCGACCGCGCTGAAGGTCGGCGATGTGGTGCTGGTGGAAGCCGGCGACCTCATCCCGAGCGACGGCGAGGTCATCGAAGGCGTGGCCTCGGTCAACGAGGCGGCGATCACGGGTGAGTCGGCGCCGGTCATCCGCGAGAGCGGCGGCGACCGTTCGGCGGTCACCGGCGGCACCCAGGTGATCTCCGACCAGATCAAGGTGAGGATCACCGCGGCACCGGGCTCGACCTTCCTCGACCGCATGATCGCCCTGGTCGAGGGCGCCGCGCGGCAGAAGACGCCGAACGAGATCGCGCTCAACATCCTGCTGGCCGGCATGACGATCATCTTCGTCTTCGCCGTGGTCACCATCCCGAGCTTCGCCGCCTATGCCGGCGGGCATATCCCGGTCCTGGTCCTGGTCGCGCTGTTCGTCACGCTGATCCCGACCACGATCGGCGCCCTCTTGTCGGCGATCGGCATCGCCGGCATGGACCGGCTGGTGCGGTTCAACGTGCTGGCGATGTCCGGCCGCGCGGTCGAGGCCGCCGGCGACGTCGATACGCTGCTGCTGGACAAGACCGGCACCATCACGCTGGGCAACCGCCAGGCGACCGAATTCGTGCCGGTCCAGGGCGTCACCGACCGCGACGTCGCCGCGGCGGCGCAGCTCGCATCGCTGGCCGACGAGACGCCGGAGGGCCGCTCGATCGTGGCGCTCGCGGCGGAGAAGTACGGTATCCGCGGCCATGACGTGGCGGGTGCGACCTTCGTGCCGTTCACGGCGCAGACCCGGATCAGCGGCATCGATGCCGGCGCGACGGCGATCCGCAAGGGCGCGGTCGATGCGGTGCTGGCCTATGTCGGCGTCTCCGCGGGCAGCGTCGATCCGGCGGCGCGCGAGGTCACGACCATCGCCGAACGGATCGGCAAGGCCGGCGGCACGCCGCTGGCCGTGGCCAAGGACGGCAGGCTGCTGGGCGTCATCCACCTGAAGGACATCGTCAAGGCCGGCATCCACGAGCGCTTCGCGGCGCTCCGGGCGATGGGCATCCGCACCGTGATGGTGACGGGAGACAACCCGCTGACCGCGGCCGCGATCGCCGCCGAATCCGGCGTCGATGACTTCCTCGCCCAGGCGACGCCGGAGGCGAAGCTGAAGCTGATCCGCGACGAGCAGGCCCAGGGCAAGCTGATCGCCATGTGCGGCGACGGCACCAACGACGCGCCGGCGCTCGCCCAGGCCGATGTCGGCGTGGCGATGAACACCGGCACCATGGCGGCGCGCGAGGCCGGCAACATGATCGACCTCGACAGCGATCCGACCAAGCTCATCGAGATCGTCGAGATCGGGAAACAATTGCTGATGACCCGCGGCGCGCTCACCACCTTCTCGATCGCCAACGACGTCGCCAAGTATTTCGCCATCATCCCGGCGATGTTCATCGCGATCTATCCGCAGCTCCAGGCGCTGAACATCATGCACCTGGCGACGCCGCAGAGCGCCAT
>DASZYM010000425.1:0-1872 GCA_035545355.1 Dongiaceae bacterium | reverse complement strand
GCGGGAGAGGAGTCCCGACTGCGGGCTCCGACTAGAACGTCACATCAGCGTAGCAGGGGGCAAAGCCCCAGGCCTTGAGGACGTAGCTCCGGCGCAGGCCGGCGATGAAGAAGGGATCGGCTTCGCACAGGCGCACCGCTTCGGCGCGATCGGCGATGTTGGCGAGAATCCAGAGCCCGCCATCCGGTGGGCCGCCCGGTTCGTCGCGGACTCCGCCGGCCAGCCGGATCTGGTCGCGATGCCGCTCGAGATACTCGAAATGCGCGTCGGCATTCGCCTCGCGGATGTCGAGCGCATCCGGCTTGTCTTCGAAGATCGCGACCCAGCGCATGTCAGGCCTCCAGCCGTTGCGCCAAGAGGCGCGGTGCAAAGACGTTGACCAGCAGCCCGATGAAGACCAGCAGGCTGCCGGCGAGCTCGAAGGGCGTGATGCGCTCGCCCAAAATGAGCGTTGCCCCGGCAATGCCGCTGACCGGCACGAGCAGGGCGAACGGCGCGACGGTCGAGGCCGGGTAGCGGCCGAGAAGCACGCTCCAGCCGCCATAGCCGAACACCGTCGAGATCCAGCCGATGAAGAGCAGCGAGCCGATGCCGACCCAGGTGATCTGGCTCAGCGCCAGCGGCACCGCCCCGGGGCCCTCGAAGATCAGCGACAGCAGGTAGAGCGGGATCGGCGGCGCCAGGCTCGACCACACCACGAAGCCGAGCATGTCGATGCGGCCGGCCTTCTTGGTCAAGAGATTGGCGACGCCCCAGCAGACCGCGGCGGCAATGGTCATCAGGAACGGCCACAGCGCCGCGCCGCCGAGCCGCTCGGCGGCGATCACGCCGATGCCGGCAAAGGCGACGAGCGCCCCCACCAGTTGCGCGCCGCCCGGGCGCTCGCCGAGGAACAGGACCGCAAAGCCGATGGTGAAGAACACCTGCAGCTGGATGACCACGGAGGCGAGGCCGGCCGGCATGCCGAACTTGATGGCGGTGAACAACAGGCCGAACTGCCCGACGCCGACCGCGATGCCGTAGCCCACGAGGATGGTCAGGCCGACAGCCGGGCGCTTGATGAAGAACACCGCCGGAACCGCCGCCACGACGTAGCGAAGCGCCGTCAAAAGCAGTGGCGGCACTTCATTCACGCCCCAGCGGATGAAGACGAAGTTGACGCCCCAGACCACGGCGACCGCCACGGCCAGCAGAATATCGCGCAACGGCATCACGGCCCGATCACCCTCTGGTTGTCGCGGCGCAAAGGACGACCGAACCGAGGGGAAGGCAAATGACAACTGGTGATGGCCAGTATCACTCGCGGTGATCCCTCGCGCCCTCGCGCGATCCGGCGCCGGCTTACGCCGCCTTGCGCTCGACCAGGTTGCGCTCGATCAGCGTCTCGAGAATCTGCACGGTGTTGAGCGCCGCGCCCTTGCGCAGGTTGTCCGAGACCACCCAGATGTTGAGGCCGTTCTCGATCGTGGCGTCTTCGCGGATGCGCGACACGTAGGTGTCGTACTCGCCCACCGCCTCGATCGGCGTGGCATAGCCGCCGGGCTCGCGCTTGTCGATCACCGACACCCCGGCTGCCTCGCGCAGCGCGTCGCGCGCCTCATCGGCGGTGATCGGCTTTTCGAACTCGATGTTGACCGCCTCGGAGTGGCCGACAAACACCGGCACGCGCACGCAGGTGGCGGTGACCTTGATCCTGGGATCGAGGATCTTCTTGGTCTCGACCACCATCTTCCACTCTTCCTTGGTCTGTCCGTCTTCCATGAAGACGTCGATGTGGGGAATGACGTTGAAGGCGATCTGCTTGCTGAACTTCTTCGGCGTCGGCGTGTCGTTGACGAAGATGCCCTTGGTCTGCGTCCACAGCTCGTCGCG
>DASZYM010000424.1:0-4274 GCA_035545355.1 Dongiaceae bacterium | reverse complement strand
CAAACCGGCGCGGCCCCGGGGCACCCCCCCGGGCCGCGCCGTTTCCGTTGGAGCGCGGCGGCGCGCTCAGCCGACGATGTCGCTCTCGGCGAAGAAGAAGGCGATCTCGTTCTTCGCATTCTCCTGAGAATCGGAACCGTGCACCGAATTGGCCTCGATCGATTCCGCGAATTCCTTGCGGATCGTGCCGGCGGCGGCATTGGCCGGGTTGGTGGCGCCCATCACTTCGCGGTTCTTGGCGACGGCGTTCTCGCCCTCCAGCACCTGGACCACGACCGGGCCGCTGGTCATGAACTTCACCAGGTCGTTGTAGAACGGCCGCTCCTTGTGGACGGCGTAGAACTTGCCGGCCTGGTCGGCGGAGAGCTGGATGCGCCGCTGCGCGACGATCCTGAGGCCCGCTTCCTCGAACTTGGCGTTGATCTTGCCGGTCAGATTGCGGCGCGTCGCGTCCGGCTTGATGATCGAGAGGGTGCGCTCTTTGGCCATCGGATAGTTCCTGATCGTTGAATGGAAAGGGGTTTGTCGCGCGGCTTGGCGAAACGGACGCTGGCTTATATACACTTCGCCGCGCCGCCGCAACGCCCCGGAACCCGCCGTTCAAGTGCCTGAAATACCGCCATGTTGACCGTTTCCGACATCACCTACCGGGTCGCCGGCCGCGAGCTCCTGGAAGCGACCGGCTTCAGCCTGCCGGCCGGCCATCATGCCGGCCTGGTCGGGCGCAACGGCGCCGGCAAGTCGACCCTGCTGAAGATCATCTCCGGCGATCTCCATGCGGATTCCGGCACGATCGAATATCCGCGGCTCTGGCGCATGGGCATGCTGGCCCAGGAGGCGCCGTCCGGACCCGAGAGCCTGCTGGAGACCGTGCTCGCCGCCGATACCGAGCGCAGCGCCCTGCTGGCCGAGGCCGAGACCGCCCAGGACCCGCATCGCATCGCCGAGATCCATGCCCGGCTGCAGGACATCGACGCGCATTCCGCCGAGGCCCGCGCCGCCGAGATCCTGGCGGGGTTGGGCTTCAGCACCGAGGCCCAGGCGCGACCCTGCCACGACTTCTCCGGCGGCTGGCGCATGCGCGTGGCGCTGGCGGCGGTCCTGTTCTCGCGGCCCGAGCTGCTGCTGCTCGACGAGCCCACGAACCATCTCGACCTCGAGGCGACGCTCTGGCTCGAAGGCTTCCTGAAGAACTATCCGCACACCGTGCTGCTGGTCAGCCACGACCGCGATCTCTTGAACAACGTGGTCGACAAGATCGTGCATCTGCATGACCGCAAGTTCACGGTCTATAACGGCGGCTACGACACGTTCGAGGAGACGCGGCGCCAGCGCCTCGCTTTGCTCGCCGCCGCGGCGGCGAAGCAGGACGCGCAGCGCAAGCACATGATGGAGTTCGTCGATCGCTTCCGCTACAAGGCCTCGAAGGCGCGCCAGGCGCAGTCGCGCCTGAAGGCGATCGCCAGGATGCAGCCGATCGCCGTCGCCTCGGAAGAGCAGGGCGTCGAGTTCGATTTCCCCGAGCCGCAGGAGCTGCCGCCGCCGCTGATGGTGCTGGACCATGTCGCGGTCGGCTACGAGCCGGGCAAGCCGATCCTGAAGAAGCTCGACCTCCGGCTCGATCCCGACGACCGCATCGCGCTGCTCGGCGCCAACGGCAACGGCAAGTCCACCTTCGTGAAGCTGCTGGCCGGCCGCCTGGAGCCGATGGACGGCAATGTCCGGCAGTCGTCCAAGATCCGCATCGGCTATTTCGCGCAGCACCAGACCGAAGAGCTGGACATGGATGCAACGGCGCTGCTGCTGATGGAGCGCGCGGCGCCCAACCTCGTCCCGGAGAAGCGCCGCGCCCATCTCGGCCGCTTCAATTTCGGCGCCGACAAGATCAACACCAGGGTCAGCGCGCTTTCGGGCGGCGAGAAGGCGCGGCTGCTGCTGGCGCTGATGAGCTGGTCGGCGCCGAACATCCTGCTGCTGGACGAGCCGACCAACCATCTCGATATCGACAGCCGCCAGGCCCTGGTCCAGGCGATCAACGATTTCCAGGGCGCGGTGGTGCTGATCAGCCACGACCCGCATCTGATCGAGCTCTGCGCCGACCGGCTCTGGCTGGTGAAGGACGGCACGGTCCGCGCCTTCGAGGGCGATCTCGACGATTATCGCAAGCTGCTGCTGGACGATGCCCGCGCCGCGGCGCGCAGCGAGAGCGCCGCCAGGCGGGGCGACCGCGACCGCCCCTCGCGCAAGGAGGAGCGCAAGCAGGCGGCCGACCAGCGCGCGGCCAGGCGCGCGCAGCTCAAGGAGGCCGCCGAGCGCGCCGGCACGGTGGTCGACAAGCTGACCCAGGCGCTGAGGTTGATCGAGGCCAAGCTCGCCGATCCGAAGCTCTATGAAGGCGCGCCCGAAGAGGCCGCCGAATGGCAGAAGAAGCACGCCGAGGTCAGCCAGAAGCTGGCCGATGCCGAAGACGCCTGGCTCGAAGCCCAGGGCGCGCTCGAAGGCAAGGTCGCGGCGGGAGATTAGAGCTTCTCCGAAGCTGAATCGATTTTATTTGGCGGAGAGATTGGCGGACTGCAATCTCCGCAGCTTGTTCATAGTTTTCCCATGGGGCCGTCATCCCGCGACTAGGTCGCGGGATCCACGCCTTGGGTGCCGCACGATGAAAAGGCGTGGATCCCCGGACCAAGTCCGTGGATGACGACCGAGCCTGAAGAAACGACTTGTGCCAAGCCGCCTGGAGATCTGCGCGAATGGATTTAGACCGTCCACTGTCGCGACGCGCCCAGGGCCAGGCGATAGACGTTCATATAGGCGCCGACCGCCTTGCCCCAGCCGAAGGTGCGGTTCATCGCGCGCCTTCGCATGTCCTGCAGGATCTCCTTGCGGTCGAACACGCGTTTCGCGCGCTGGATGGCGCTCTCGAACGCATCGCGCCGCGCCTCGTTGAACAGGAAGCCGGTCGCGCCGTCCTCGATCGTCTCGCCGAGCCCGCCGGTATTATGCGCGATCGGCAGCGACGCGAAGCGCTGCGCATACATCTGGCTCAACCCGCAAGGCTCGAACCGCGACGGCATCAGCAGGAAATCGCTGGCGGCGAAGATGCGGCGGGCCAGCGGCTCCTCATAGCCGATCCGGACCGCGACCGATCCGGGCAGCCGGGTCGCGGTCTCCTGCAGCGCCTGCTCCATCTCGGCATCGCCGGTGCCGATCACCATCAATTGGCCGCCGTCACGGACGATCGATTCCATCGCCGCCAGCGTGAGGTCGAGGCCCTTCTGATGCACCAGGCGGGAGACAACGGCAAAGAGCGGTCCGCGCGTGACCGCAAGGCCGAACTGCTCGCGCAATTGCTGCGCGTTGCTCTGCTTGCCGCTGAGGTCGCTGGCGTCGAACGGATGCGGCAGGTTGGGATCGGTGCGTGGATGCCAGCTCTCATCGATGCCGTTCAGGATGCCGGAGAGGCGTCCCTCCCGGCGGCGGGCGCGCAGCAGACCGTCGAGGCCGCAGCCTAAATCCGGCGTCGTGATCTCCTCGGCGTAGCGCCCGCTCACCGTGGTGATCTGCGAGGCGTAATAGAGCCCGGCCTTCAGGAACGAGACCTGGCCGTGGAATTCGACGCCGTCGATGCTGAAGGCCGAGCGCGGGATCGCCAGGGATTCCATGCGCTCGCGGGCGAAGTTGCCCTGATAGGCCAGGTTGTGGACGGTCAGGATGCTCGGCGTCCGGATCCCCTGCCATTCCAGGTATCCCGCGGCGAGTGCGCTCGGCCAGTCGTTCAGATGCAGGATGTCGGGCCGCCAGGCATGGCCGGTGAGGCCGCGCGCCATCTGCGCCGCCGCCAAGGCGAGGCGTGCGAAGCGCAGGTCGTTGTCTTCCCAGGGCGCGCCGCTCTCGTCGCCATAGGCGCTGCCCGCGCGGTCGAACAAACTCTGCGAAAGCACGGTATGGATTCGGAGGCCGTCGGCGGTGACGATCTCGCCGAGCTCCGCCGGCGGGATGTCGGCCAGGCCCGGCAAGCGGCCGACGATCCGCATGTCCGGATGCCGGGCCAGGATCGCGCGATAGCCCGGCACCAGCACGTGGGCATCGGAGACCTTGGCAAGGGCGCGGGGCAGGCTCGCCGAGACCTCACCCAGGCCGCCGACCTTCAGGTAGTCGGCGATCTCCGAGGTGACGAACAGCAGGCGCGGCCGCGGCGCATTGGCGCGCCTGCGATCGGGCGACGGGTCGGACGGCGCTTCGGCGCGTTCGTCCGGCGCACCCGCCCGGGCCGG
>DASZYM010000423.1:0-5417 GCA_035545355.1 Dongiaceae bacterium | reverse complement strand
CGCGCTGTTCCGCGATCTCGGCGTGCGGCAGATCCATCTCGCCTACAATCTCAACAACTCGATCGCCGCCGGCTGCCATGACGAGGATCGCGGCCTGACCGAGCTCGGCCGCGCCGTGGTGCGCGAGATCAACCGGGTCGGAATGCTGATGGACTGCTCGCATTCGGGGCGGCGCACCAGCCTGGAGATCATGGAGATCTCGCAGAAGCCGGTGATCTTCTCCCATGCCAATCCGAAGGCGCTCCGCAACCACGGCCGCAACATCGACGACGAGCAGATCGCGGCCTGCGCCAAGACCGGCGGCGTCATCGGCATCTGCGGGATCGGCCCGTTCCTCGGCGAGAACGACATCCGCACCGAGACCATCCTGCGTCATATCGACTATGTCGCCGAGAAGGTCGGGCCGCGGCATATCGGCCTTGGGCTCGATTACGTGTTCCACCCCGAGGTCGACGACCTGCCGCCGGGCGAGCGCGCCGACAAATGGTGGCCGCGCAAGTTCGGCTATGGCCAGACCCAGGGGCCGATGCAGATCGTGCCGCCGGAGCAGCTTCCGGAGATCGCCGAGGCGCTGGTGAAGGGCGGCTATTCGGAAGCCGAGATCACCGGCATCCTCGGCGGCAACTTCCTGCGCGCCGCGGAAGCGACCTGGGTCAAGTCGAACTGATCCCATGGGCAAGGTTCTGCTGGTCACCGGCGCCGGCCGGGGCATCGGTGCGGCCATCGCGCGCGCCGCGGGCAAGGAAGGCTATCGCGTCGCCGTCAATTACAGCCGCTCGAAGGACGCGGCCGAGAGCGTGGTGCGCGACATCGCGGCCGGCGGCGGCGAGGCGATCGCGATTCAGGGCGACATGGCGTCCGAGCGCGACATCGTCGCGCTGTTCGAAACTCTGGACCGGACCTACGGACCCCTCGATGCGCTGGTGAACAACGCCGGCATCATCGGACCGCACGGGCGGGTCGATGCCGTGGGCGCGCAGCCGATCGCCGAGCTGCTGGCGGTCAACGTCACCGGCGCCTTCCTCTGCGCGCGCGAGGCGGTCAGGCGCATGTCGACTGCCCATGGCGGCAAGGGCGGCGCGATCGTCAATATCGGCTCCGCCGCGACGCGGCTCGGCGGGTCGGGGGAATACGTGCCCTATGCCGCGTCGAAAGCGGCGATCAACACGATGACCATCGGCCTCGCCAAGGAAGTGGCGCTCGAAGGCATCCGGGTCAACACCGTCGAGCCTGGACTGATCGTGACCGATATCCACTACGAGGGCCGGCTGGAGAAGCTGGGGCCGACGGTGCCGATGGGCCGCGTCGCGCCGCCCGAGGAAGTCGCCGGGCCGGTCCTGTTCCTGCTCTCGGACGCCGCCTCCTACATCACCGGATCGATCGTCACCGTGACCGGCGGCCGATAGCGGTCAGGCCGCCTCGGCCGGCGGAGGCGGGGGCGCCGACAGCGCGAAATCGAGGGTGACGGTGGTGCCCGGCGGACCGGCGCTGCTGAGCGTGCCGCCGAGCTGTCGGGTGAAGGCGCCGATCAAGGTCTGGCCCATGGTTCCCGGCGCGCCGCCTTGGCTGCGTGCGGTGGTGCCGACGCCGTTATCCGCGATGACCAGCCGCGCCGCGCCCTCGCCGCCGAGGCTGAGGCGCACGTTGATGGCGCCGGCGCGGTTCTCGGGAAAGGCGTGCTTGAAGGCATTGGTCAGGATCTCGGTGGTCAGCAGCGCCAGCGGCACCGCGCGGTCGCCCGACATGGTCGCCGTCGGGATGTCGACATGGAGCTGCACGCGGCGCGGCGGCACGCCGCAGCCGTCCTGCACCAGCCGGCACAGGCCGGTCATGAAGGCGGCGAGATCGATCTCCCGCAGGTCCTGGCTCTCATAGAGGTGGCGATGCACCAGAGCGAGCGCGTTGATCCGCGTCTGCACATCGGCGAAAGCCTGCTTGATCGCCTCGCCGCGCGGGATGCGGGCATAGAGGTTCAGCAGGCTGGTGACGGTCTGCAGGTTGTTCTTCACGCGATGATGGATCTCGCGCAGCATCATCTGCTTCTGCGCCAGGGAATCGCTGAGCTCGGCCTCGCGCGCCTTGATGCGCGCCGCCATCATGGTCAAGGTCTCGTTGAGCTCGCGGAACTCGGTGGGCGCGCCGGCGAAGCTCTCCGCCGGGCCGGCTTGGCCCGCCGCGATCGCGCGCGCCTCCTCGGTCAGCCGGGCGATCCATCGGGTGACCAGCAGGCGGGAGCCGATGAGCGCCGCGGCCAGTCCGCCGAGCACCACCAGCGCCAGGATCGCGATCTGGATCGCGAGGTCGCGCTGCAACGGCGCGATCACCGTGCGGGTCGGCTGGCCGAAGACGACGAACAAGGCGCCGCCGGCGATCGCATGCACCGCGTAGTTGCGCGCGATCCCGTCGGCGCCGTCCGCATCGAAGCCATGCACTTGGCCGTTGGCCGCCGCCTGCAGGATTCCGGCTCCCGGCAGGCCCGCGCCGTTATGGCCGTTGGGGTCCGAGGTCACCAGCGGCTTGCCGTCGCGGTCGAGCAGGTAGACCGAGGCTTCCGGGGGAAGGCCGGGTTCCTGCCCGCTGCTCGCCAGCCAGTCGAGCCGGATCGCAAGGCCGATCACCGCGAGCACCTGTCCGGCCGCGTCCTTGATCGGCGTGCCGTGGATGAGGATCGCCTGTTTGAGCACCGGCGAGAAGGTATAGCCGCTGAGCGCGGATTCCCCTTCGATCGTGTCGTGGAACCACCGCGTCTTGGCGGCATCGCTCGGCTGGCGGTTGCCGGTCGATCGGCAGAGCGGGCGGCCGTCGGTGGCGAGCAAGGAGGCGACCGCATAGGCGGGGTAGGGATCGATCGCCCGCTTCAGCGCCATTTCGCAGGCGGCGAGATCGTCGCCGCCGATCGCCCCCTGGATCGCCGGATCGCGGCCGAGATCCTCGGCGATGCGTTCCGACTGCCAGATCAGGTTGCTCTCGTTGCTCGAGGCCAGCGTGGCGTAGCGCTCGATGGCGCGGCGCGCCTCCTCGACCTGGCTCCGGTAGTGGTCGACTGCGGCGACCACGCCGAAGGCGGTGGGCACCAGGAGAACGATCGCAAGCAAGAGCGCCAAACGCCGCCGGAGCGGGCCGAGATAAGTGCCGATCATCGCCCGCCCGAAACCTTGAACCGAGGGAGCCCTCCCGCTTTGCTCCGTCGGCTCACACCGCCTTGCGCGCCTGCTGATGCGTGCCGAAGAACGACAGAGCCTGGGAGATCGTGACCTTCAGCGTATCGGGCTCGAACGGCTTGGTCACGAGGTAAGTGGGCTCCGGCCGCTCGCCGGTGAGCAGGCGCTCCGGATAGGCGGTGACGAAGATCACCGGCACCGTCATGCTCTGCAGGATCGACTTGACCGCGGTCAGGCCCGAGCCGCCGGCGCCGAGGTCGATATCGGCCAGCACCAGGCCGGGCTGCGACTTGCGCGCCATCTGCACCGCCTCGGTCTGGCTGGTGGCGACGCCGACCACGGAATGGCCCATGTCGTTGACCAGGCCGGCGATGTCGAGCGCGATCACCGGCTCGTCCTCGATGATGAGGATGGTCGTCGCCATCTGCTGGTTGACCAGCGACCAGGCATCCGCGATGAGGTCGGCCGCGGTCGATTCCGGAACCTTCAGGATCTCCGCGGTCTGGCTGATCGAGAAGCCCTCGAGCGTAGTGAGGAGGAGCGCCTGGCGCTCGGTCGGCGGCAGCGCGCGCAGCCGGGATTCGACGGTGAGGTCGGTGAGCTCGCCGGGATTGAGGGAGTCCGAGGCGGCGTCGCGCACGCCGGTGCGCGTGAAGACTTCGTGGAACAGCGAATAGAGCTGGACCCGCGCCTCAGGTCCGACCCGCACCCGCTCCGGCTCCTGGATCAGGGTCTCGAGGCAGATCCGTACATAAGTATCCCCGATCTGCTGGTCGCCGACCAATGCGCGCGCATAGCGGCGCAGGTACGGCAAGATCGTCACGAGTTGATCCGAAACATCCGGCATGCTGACCCCTCTGTCCTTCTTCCTCTGGCCTTCGGCCTGCGGGTGCCAATCCGGTTGCTCCGTGCCGCCAGCGGCCCCGGGAACGGTGGATGCGCTGGCAATCCTAACACGATTGAAAAACGGCGGATTTGGCGTTGATTTCCCGTGCGGAAGGAACCCGCAAGCGGGGGCGAGGGTTCCTCGCCTTGTAAAATTTGACCTTGCCGGCAACCTTTTGAGCCGCAATGCCTTGTTGCCATGGGAACAGCACATCAGCCAAAAGACCATTTTGGGCATCGGGGTATTTAACGCGAGGGGCGCCCGACCCAGCGGGGTCGTGTGGACTGTAAGACGATGAACGACGAGAAGAACGATATGGCGCGGATTCAGCCGGTCGGCAGCGTGGCGAGCGAAAAGATGAGTGGATCACAAGCGAGCAAGGTCCCACCTAAGACCAAGGCGCCTCCGGCGCAGGACCGCTGGTTCGATACGCAGTTGAGCCGGATGTATGCCGACCTTGCGGCGGAACCGCTGCCGAAGGAGATGATGACGCTGCTCGAGAAGTTGAAGAAGCCGAAGTCCTGAGAGCTTCGTCTTCCGAGCTTCGACGAACGGGTGTGACGACAGGGCAGTGACGAATGAGTCAACCGACTTTCGACGAAATGTCAGAGGAGATGCGGGACGCCTTGCTCGAGGCGGTGCCGCACCTGCGCGCCTTCGCGCGATCGCTGACCCGCAACCGCGATCAGGCGGACGATCTGGTGAACGACACGATCGTGCGTGCGATCGCCGCGTCCAACCAGTTCACGCCGGGCACCAATTTCCGTGCCTGGGTGTTCACGATCCTGCGCAACCTGTTCTACAACCAGGGCCGGCGCGGCGCCGGGCGCTTCACCTCGATCGACGAGGTGTTCGTGGACGAGCCGGCGGAGATGGCCTCGCAGGAGGCCAGCCTCGAGTTCTGCGATTTCCGCCGCGCATTCTGGCAATTGCCGGAGCATCACCGCGAGGCGCTGATCCTGGTCGGCGCCAGCGGCCTCAACTACGAGGATGCGGCGAAGATCTGCGGCTGCCAGGTCGGCACGATGAAGAGCCGCGTCTCGCGCGCGCGCACCGAGCTCAGGCGCATGCTCGACGAAGACACCGTGACGGCGCGTCGCGGCGAATCGGCGCCGGTCACCGGCGAGGATCCTTTCGCCATGATCCAGGCCCGCGCGCGGGGCGGCTCCAAATAGTATAAATTCCTTCGCCCGGTGCCGACTTGAGCACCGGGTTTCGGGAATGCTATCTCTCCTGCGCATCAGTGGGGGAGATTTGCATTGCCGAAGATCGTCACCGCGTTTCCGCGCAAAGTCCGCATCGTCGAGAACGTGTTCATCCCGATGCCGGACGGCATCGATCTCGCGGCCAAGCTCTGGCTGCCGGAAGAC
>DASZYM010000422.1:0-10830 GCA_035545355.1 Dongiaceae bacterium | reverse complement strand
CTCGGGCTCCTGGGATCGACCATCGACGGCTATGGCTGCGCCGGGACCAACTACGTCTCCTACGGCCTGGTCGCCCGGGAGATCGAGCGCGTCGATTCCGGCTACCGCTCGGCGATGTCGGTGCAGTCGAGCCAGGTCATGCATCCGATCCATGCCTACGGCAACGAGGCGCAGCGCCAGAAGTGGCTGCCGCGCCTCGCCAGCGGCGAGATCGTCGGCTGCTTCGGCCTGACCGAGCCCGATCACGGCTCCGATCCCGGCAGCATGAAGACCACGGCGAAGAAATCCGCCGGCGGCTATGTCCTGAGCGGCGCCAAGATGTGGATCACCAACGCGCCGATCGCCGATGTGATGGTGGTCTGGGCCAAGACCGAGGACGGGGTGATCCGCGGCTTCGTGCTGGAGCGCGGCATGAAGGGCCTCTCGACCCCGAAGATCGAGGGCAAGTTCTCGCTCCGCGCCTCGGTCACCGGCGAGATCGTCATGCAGAATGTCGAAGTGCCGGCGGAGAACCTGCTGCCGAACGTCTCTGGGCTCAAGGGGCCGTTCGGCTGCTTGAACAACGCGCGCTACGGCATCGCCTGGGGCGCGCTCGGCGCGGCGGAGTTCTGCTGGCACCAGGCGCGGAGCTACACGCTCGACCGCAAGCAGTTCGGCCGCCCCCTGGCGGCGAACCAGCTCATCCAGAAAAAGCTCGCCGACATGCAGACCGAGATCACGCTCGGCCTGCAGGCCTGTCTGCGCGTCGGCCGCCTGAAGGACGAGGGCAAGGCGGCGCCGGAGATGATCTCGCTGATCAAGCGCAATTCCTGCGGCAAGGCCCTGGACATCGCCCGCAACGCCCGCGACATGCATGGCGGCAACGGCATCAGCGACGAGTTCCACGTCATCCGCCACGTGATGAATCTCGAAGCGGTGAACACCTACGAGGGCACGCACGACATCCACGCCCTGATCCTCGGCCGCGCCCAGACCGGGCTGCAGGCGTTCACCGGAGCGTAACGCAGGAGCGCTGGTTCGTCGTTCGACGTGCTTCGGTCAAGGCTCAGGCTGCATCAACCCCACCTTACCGCCCCATCTTGGGGCGGAGCGGTGATGTCGCGCATGTGCTGGCGGCAACCGTCACGCCTTACGTGACGACCGCTGACGATTGGATTCGATGTCTGCGTCCCCGCCCCAAGATGGGGCGGTAAGGTGGGGTTGATTGCAGCCGGAGCGGTTGCCGTCCGCACTCGCCGCAAAAACCAGCGCGACGCCCTACGCCGCCCGCACCGCACCCAGGAAGGATTCCACCTCGCCGCGCAGAGCCTGCGATCGATCGACCAGGCTGTCCGCCGCCGCGCGCACTTCGGCGGCCGCGCCGCCGGTCCGATCCGCCGCCTGCGTCACGCCGGCGATGTTCTCGTCCACCGCGGCAGTCCCCTGCGCCGCTTCCTGCACGCTCCGCGCGATCTCCTGGGTTGCCGCGCTCTGCTCGACCACCGCGGCGGAGACCTGGGCGGTGATCTCGTTGATCCTGCCGATCGTCTCGACGATCGAGCGGATCGCGGTCACCGATTCCGCGGTCACCGACTGCACCGCCGCGATATGCGCGCCGATCTCCTCGGTCGCCTTCGCGGTCTGGTTGGCAAGCGTCTTCACCTCCGCGGCGACCACGGCGAAGCCGCGGCCGGCCTCGCCCGCCCGCGCGGCTTCGATCGTCGCATTGAGGGCCAGCAGATTGGTCTGCTCGGCGATGTCGTTGATCAGCCGCACCACGGTGCCGATCTTCCCGGTCGCGGCACTCAGGCCCTCGACCAGCCGATTGGTGTTGCGCGCCTGCTCGGTCGCCTCGCCGGCGATCTTGCTGCTGTTCTCGAGCTGCCGCCCGATCTCCTGGACCGAGGCCGCCAGCTCCTCGCTGGCGCCGGCCACCGCCTGGACGTTGCCGGTCGCGGCATTCGAGGCCTGGGCCACGGCCTGGCTGCGCCCGGCCGCGTCCCTGGCGGTGTCGGACATCGATTCCGCCGTCGCCCGCATCTTCCCCACCGCATCCGAGACGTCCTCGAGAATCCCCGAGATAGCCGCATCGAACCGTCCGGTCACGGTCGAGATCCGCTCGGCCCGCGCTTCGCGCCCCGCCCGTTCCTGCTCCTGCTGCGCGCTCAGATCGCGCGCGGCGATCATGTTGGTCTTGAAGACTTCTAGCGCCCGGGCCATGGCGCCCAACTCGTTCCGCTGATGGGCATCCGGCACTTCCGCGGCGAGATCGCCGCCGGAGAGTCGACCCATCGCCGCGGTCAGGCGCGAGATCGGTCCGGTCAGCGCGCGGATCACCACCAAGGCGATGATCACCGCCGCGGCGACGCCACCCAGGCCCAGCACCGCGGTCACGACCACCAGCCAGTTCGAGGCCTGGATGATCTGCCCCCCGGCCTTGGAGAGGGAATCCGCCTGCCGGTCCAGCAGGCCGCCATGGCGCTGGCCATGGTCGCCGGCCTTGCCGCTCAGCAGATCGAGGAAGGCGTCGGAGGCCGGCGTCACGTCGCTCTTCAGCTTGGCCTGCGCCAGGTTCCATTGATCCGAGGCGCGGATCTTCTGGACCTGCGGCAACAGCGTCGCCAGCTTGTCCATCTGGGCCTTCAGCAGGCCGTACATGGTCTGCTGGCCCTTGGGGAACTGCGCCGAGAGCGAGCCGATCGTCGACATGCGCACCTGGACGATGGTCCAGTTCTTCTCGAAGTCCTCCACGAATTTCGGATCGCCGGTCATCGCGTTGCCGCGGATGCTGGCCATCGACAATGCGAAGGCCTGCCGCAGATCCGCCAGCGGCACGATCAGCGCCTTGGTGTCGTCGGAGCTCGGCTGGTTGAGCTCCGCACTCAGCATCGCGCCGAGGCTGCCGGTGATGATCGCCTCCGGCGTCTTCGCATCCTTGGCCAGCATCGCGAGCGCCGGCTGCTCCTGGTCGCTATGGGCGATCGTCTCGGTTTCCTGCTGGGCGGCGCGAAGCTTGTCGAGCAGCGCCTTGGCCTGCGCCCAGTCGGCCTTGTCCTGGTCCTGCTCCCAGTTCTTCGCCAGGGCGTCGAGGCTCTGGCGGTCCTGGTCGATCTCGCCCCAGATCGCCGAGCGGGTCGCCTTGAAGGCGGCATTGCCGGTCAGCATCCAGTCGCGCAGCGCCGCGGTCGAGGCCTGGACATTGGCGACGAGTCGGCTGCCGGTCATCGTGCTGGGCAAGCGCTGGCCCACCATGACCTCGGTCAGGGCGCCGTTAGCCTTGATCTGTCTAAGATCGACCGCGACCGTCACTGCCAGGATCGCCGCCAGCAGGCCGAAACCCAGGATCAGCCAGCTACGCACTTTCAGGCTGGGGAGATTTGTTTTTATTCCCATGGAGTTACGCCGTGATTCCGGAACCGTTGTGCCGTCGCGACTGTGCCGGAAATCGGTTGCCGTGCGGTTAATGGATGTCCGATTCGCCAGGGCCCGCGCCACAAGCGCGCATTGGCGGTCCGATTGTTGCCGCACGATGTCGGCCGGTACTACACCGCGGTCGCATTGATTATTGGCGTTGAGGTGGATTTAATGCCGCGAATCTCGCTGTTGCCGGCCTCCTGCCGTGCCGCGGCGCCCCAGAAGGCATGAGGTCGTTATGTCGGTGACGGCGGTCCCGCCGACGAGAGTCTACGAGCGCGGCACAGCCCTGGCGGCGACCCGGTCGATTCCGCTTTCCCGCATTCTCTATCTGCCGATGGAGATCGCCTCGCGGGAGCTCGACTCTCGGCTGCTCATCGCGGCCTTCGCGCTGGAGCGGGGATATGAGGTCGTGCTCGGCCAGAAATGGCTGATCGAGCGCAACCTCCGGGCCATGCAGCCCGGCATCTACCTGTCCAAGACGCTGACCCAGCGGGATGCGAAGTTCTCCGCCCGCGCCGGGGCGCTCGGCTATTTCGTGACCGCGATCGACGAGGAGATGCCGGGACTCCTGGTCAACCGCAACGAGCTCCGCTGGGTCTCCGATGCCGGCGTCGATTCCTCCAACCTGATCTTCGTCGCCGGAAGCAACAATGCCGAGGCGCTGCGCGCCCGCTTTCCCGATGCCGCGGACAAGGTCCAGGCGATCGGCAACCCGCGCCTCGACCTGCTGCGGCCCCAGCTCCGCCCGCTCTACCGCGCCGAGGCCGAACGGCTGCGCGCCAGGCACGGCCGCTTCATCCTGATCAACACCAATCTCGGCTTCACCAATTCCGAGAAGGGCTCGGTCGACGAGATCGTCAGCGAGCAGGTGCGGCTCGGCAAGCTCAACCTGAGCGATCCCGAGCACTGCGCCTTCGTCGAGGGCATCAAGGCGATGGAAGCGGCGAACGGCGCGGCGATCGCGCAGCTCTTGAAGATCCTGCCGGCCGCCCTGCCCGATCACCGCATCATCCTGCGGCCGCATCCCAGCGAGAACCTGGCCCTCTGGCATTCCCGGATCGGCACGTCCGCCCAGGTCCAGGTGATCCGCGAAGGACCGGCGGCGCCCTGGATCTATGCCGCCGATGCCCTGATCCACACCAATTGCACGACCGGTGTCGAAGCCGTGGCCCTCGACCGGCCCGCGATCTGCATCGTCCCGACCGATGTCAGCGTGAACCGGCGCTATCTCTCGAACCGCGTGAACCCGGTGGTGCGCTCGGCCGCCGAGGCGGTGGAGGCGGTCAAGCGCATCGTCGCCGACCCGGCGAGCTTCCGATACAGCGACGAGATGCTGCGCCAGTTCCACCAGTCGCTCTCGATCGAGGATGATCGCCTCGCCGCCGTGGCGCTGATCGATGCGATCGAGGCCAGGCTCGGCATGCGCGATCTTTCCGGGCCGGCCTGGCATCCGAGCTGGAAATATCGCTGGCACCAGGCCGATAAGAACGTCCGCGGCGTCCTGATGCCGCCGCTCGATCTCGGCCTCGTCGCCGACCGCCTGCGTTGGATGCGCGAGATGCTGCATCTGAGCTTCGACGTTGTGGTCGAGCCGGTCGGCACGAAGCTGGTGCATCTCGGCAAGCGCGGCCTTGCCCCCTCGGTGCGCTGGCGTCGGCGGTTGAACAGCCTGCTTTCTCCGCACCGCAACGGATCGGCCGGCAAGGGCTCCGCCCGACCGTGAGCCGCACCGCCGTCGTCGTTCAGGCCCGGGTCGGCTCGACGCGGCTCCCCGGCAAGGTGCTGCAGGTGCTGCGCGGGAAGACCGTGCTGGCCCATGCGCTGGCACGCTGCGCCGCGATCCCGGGCATCGATGCCGTGGTCTGCGCGACCTCCGATCTGCCGCAGGACGACCCGATCGCGATCGCGGCGGAAAAGGCCGGCGCCCGGGTGTTCCGCGGCTCCCAGGACGACGTGCTGGCGCGCTACCTCGGGGCCGCCGACAGCGTCGGCGCCGAGATCGTCCTGCGCGTCACCTCGGATTGCCCACTGATCGATCCCGCGATCTGTCGTGCGGTCCTCGACCTGCGTGACAGCGCCGGTGCCGACTACGCGTCGAACAACATGCCGCGGCTCTATCCGCACGGTCTCGATTGCGAGGCCTTCACGACGGCGGCGCTTCGGCGCGCGAGCACGTCAACCACCCTGCCCTTCGACCGCGAGCATGTGACGCCCTGGCTGCGTCGCGCCAACGGATTGAAACGCGCCAACCTCCTCGGCCCCGGCTGGCCTGCGAGCATGCATCGCTGGACGCTCGATTATCCGGAGGATCTGGATTTCTTCCGGGCGGTGTTCGATGCGCTCGAGGATCCGGAGCGCGCCGCGATGCAGGACGTCTTGTCCTTGCTGGCCTCGCGACCCGACATCCTCGCGCTCAATGCGACCAGGCGGCACGAAACCCAGCAGCCCATCGCCGGCGGGACGGCGCGCAACATCGTTTTCCGTCTCGATGCCGGCGCGGATATCGGTCTCGGCCATGCCGCGCGCTGTGCGGCCTTGCAGGACCGGCTGATGCCGCTCGGCTGGAACTGCTATTGGGCGGTGCGGCCCGAGACCGCCGATTATCTCGGTGTCGGTCTTGCGCCCTCGCGCACGATCCGGCTCGACAAGCGCGACCCGGATTCCGAAGCGCGGACGATCGCCGGCGCGGTCGATGGACCGACCATCGTCGTGATCGACCATTACGGTCTCGGCGCCGCCCATGCCGAAGCCTATCGGCGCTTTGCCGAATGCATCGTCCACTTCGACGATTTCGGGAAGGCCGACCTGCCGGTCGATCTCAGCATCGCGCTCGGCGATCTTGCCCCCCCTTCCACCGCGCATCGCGTGCTGGTCGGCGGCAAGGTCGCGCCGCTGCGGGCGCAATTCGCCCAGCAACGCCCGACCAGCCTGGCGCGCCGGGCTGCGAAGCCGCCCCTCAACCGGGTGCTGATCGCCTTCGGCGGCGTCGATGCGCCGAATGCGTCGGCGCTCGCCGCGGAAGCCGTGCTGGAAGCCGGTCTCGCCGGCGACATCATGATCGGCGGCAAGGCCCGGCATCTTCCCGAGCTTCAGCGCATGGCCGCGGCACATCCGCAAAGACTGCGCGTCTGGCCGAGCGTCGTCGAGGTGGCGAAGCTGCAGGCGGAATGCGACCTCGCGATCGGGGCGCCCGGTTTCGGAACCTGGGAGCGCGCGACGGTCGGCCTGCCCGTCCTGATGGTGCTGATCGCCGAGAACCAGCGCCCCAATGCGGCCGGCGTCGCGCAAGCCGGCGCCGGCAAGATCTGCGCCGTGATCGGCGAGAGCTCCAAGGATGAGATCAAGCGCCGGCTGGTGCGGCACCTGCAGGCATTGCAAGCGGACCCGACCGCCCTCGCCGGGATGGCGGAGCGTGCGAGCACATTATGCGACGGCCGCGGCGCGATGCGGATCGGCGCCGCGCTGCTCCCCGGGGCAAAGCTGGCCGACGGCGTCGATCTTCGGTTCCGGATCGCCGAGCCCGAGGACGAGACCCTCATCCTCGACTGGCAGCTCTTCCCGGAGACGCGCCGCTATGCCCTCAACCCGAACCCGCCGACCCCCGAGGAGCACCACCGCTGGTACGCGGCCAAGCTCCAGTCCGATAGCGACTGGTTCCTGCTGGCAGAGACCGGCGACGCTCCGGTCGGCTTCGTCCGTCTCGACTGGCGCGGCGACACGGCGGGCTTTCCGATCTTCCTGATCTCGATCGCGACGGCACCCGGCCATTACCGGCGCGGCATCGGCGCCGTCTTGCTGAAGGCCGCCCGGCATCTCGCACCGCGCGCCCGATTGCTGGCGCAGGTTTTGCCGCAGAACACCGCGTCGCTCCGGCTGTTCGAATCGCTTGGCTACCGTCCGGGCGATGATGGATACTTGGTCTCGACCCCTGAAAATGCGGGATAGACGATGCATCGGATCACCATCGCCGGACGCGAAATCGGTCCCGACCGGCCGCCTTATGTGATCGCCGAGCTGTCGGCCAACCACAATGGCAGCCTCGATCGCGCCATCGCGATCATGGATGCGGCCAAGGCGGCCAATGCCGATGCGGTGAAGCTGCAGACCTATCGCGCCGACACCATCACCATCGACCATGACGGGCCCGAATTCGTGCTTCATGGCGGCCTCTGGGACGGCCGGCGACTCTACGAGCTCTACGAGGACGCGGCGATGCCCTGGGACTGGCACAAGCCGCTGTTCGAGCATGCGAAGAAGATCGGCATCACCGTGTTCAGCTCGCCCTTCGACAACACGGCGATCGATCTGCTGCAATCCCTGGGCGCGCCGGCTTTCAAGGTGGCGTCTCTGGAAATGGCTGACCTGCCGCTGATCAAGCGCATGGCGGCGACCGGCAAGCCGCTGATCATGTCGACCGGTGCTTCCGAGCTCAGCGACATCGCCGATGCGGTCGCGGCGGCCCGCGACGGCGGCTGCAAGGAGATCATGCTCCTGCAATGCACCAGCGGCTATCCGACGCCGCCCGCGGACAGCAACCTGAAGACGATCGCCAATCTCGCCGAGACGTTCGGCTGCGTCGTCGGGCTCTCCGACCATACGATGGGCACGGCGGTGCCGGTGGCGGCGGTGGCGCTCGGCGCCTGCGCGATCGAGAAGCACTTCACCCTGCGCCGTGCCGATGGCGGCGTCGATTCCGCGTTCAGCCTCGAGCCCGAGGAGCTGTCGCGGCTGACCGCCGATTGCCGCACCGCCTGGGAGGCCATGGGCAGCGTGCATTACGGCGTGGTCGGCAGCGAGAAATCGATCCGGGCCCTGCGCCGCTCGCTCTACGTCGTCAAGGACATCGCCGCCGGCGAGAAACTGACGGAAGAGAACGTCCGGTCGATCCGGCCGGGCCTCGGCCTCGCGCCGAAATTCCTGCCCGACGTGCTGGGCCGCCCCGCCAGCCGTGCCCTGAAGCGCGGCACCGCGCTCGACTGGTCGATGATCGCCTGAGCCGCCGATCCCGATGCCGCTCCCTTCCGTGAACGACCTCGCGCCGCTCCGCCGGCTCGCTCTCTTCACCCTCGCGCTCTCCGGTATCCTCGTCGGCGCAATCGCCCTGGCGCGGATCGCGCTGCCGACCGAATGGGGCACGATCGGCGTCTCCTGGCTCCTGCTCTGCGCGACGCTGCTCACCCCGCTCGCCGTGCTCGACCGCACCCCACTGGCGGCATCCGCATGGCCGCGCGACCTGCTGGCCGGCCCCTGCATGGTGGCGGCGCTGATCCTGCTCTGGCTGCTCGGCTTCCTCGGGACGTTCGGCCTCGCGGTGATCACGATCGCCGCCCTCCTGGGACTGGTTGCAGCGCTGAAGGCCGAGCTGCCGACAACCAGGCCGGGCCGCCTGATCGCATGGCTGGTCGTCGCGCTGGTGCTCGCGGTTCCGCTGGTCGGCACTCTCGACGGCACCAAATATGCCAACTTCGTTGCCGACCGCTTGATGCTGTTCGGCCGGGCCGATGGCGACACGATGTTCCACGCCGCGCTGATCAATGCGCTGCGCTATTACGGCGTCACGGCGACCGGGATCGACGGTGTCGTGCCGACCTCCTATCACGTCGGCGTGCATCTGCTCGCGGCCCGGATCGCGGTCCTCGCCGATGCCAAGGCGATCCCTGCCTTGATCGCGGTGCGCGCGGTGCTCGCGACGCCGCTGGTCTTCTTCGCGATCGCGGCGGGCGCCGTCGTCTGGGCGCGCCGGCGCGGCGCGGCGACCGATCGCCCCATGCTTGCCGCGATCGCGGCCTTCGCGATCACGCTGGGCCTGGGCGCCCTGCAGGTGGGTGCCGCCGGCTTCAACAGCGAGTCCGTCATCCTCGCCGCAGCCTTCATCATGCTGGCCTTTCCCGCTTTCATGCTCGCCGTCGGCGAGGGGAATATCGGCCGCATCGGCTGGACCGTCGCCGTGCTGCTCGTGCTGCCCTTCGCGGCGTCGAAGATCTCCTTCGGCTTCGTCTGGGCCGGGCTCCTCGGCTGGTGGGCGCTGCGCAAGCTCGGCTTGCGGCGGGTCGGCTTCTGGCTGATCGCCGTCGCCGACGCGGCGCTGTTCGGGATCGGGATGTGGCTGTTCAATCCGGGCGGCGGCGAGCAGATCACCTGGCTCGGGACGCCCTACTATGTCGAGATCATGCGCGACGGGGCCTATCTGGCGCCGGTTCTGATCAACGGCATCGGCTTCGTCCTCTTCGCCGTCATGGTCCATGCCTGGCGGCGGCCGCAAGCGAACGTCCTGGGCGGCTTGCCGGCGCGCGACGTGGCCGAGGCCTTGGCGGTCACCTTCGTCCTGTCGAACTTGCCCGGCATGCTGATCGAGATCGCATCGGGCGATGCCTTCTATTTCGTGGTCGTCTTCACCTGGATCGTCTTGCCGCCGATCGGCGGCGAGATCCTGCGCCAGGCGGAGTTGCGCGGCGCGCGTACACCGGTGCGGGCCGGCGCCGCCGCCGTCGTTCTCGCCTGCATCATAGGGCTGGTGCTGCTCGGCCAGCGCCAATGGGTGCTCATCGTCAACACCGAAGCTTTGGTGCGGACCGGCAATCTCCAATACTACGCCGGCAAGAGCCAGAAGCGCATGCGTGTCACGGCTGCCACCGCCGAGAAACAGTTGGGCCTGGCCGGCCTCTTCGCCACGCCGCCCGCGGCCGGGCCGGCCGCGCCGGTGATCGAAGCGCTCCGCCAGTTCCGCGCATCCGCCGGCAATGCCGGCAGCGTCTATGTCCCGCCTTCCAACACCGACTACTGGGCCCTGACGGAGGATTGCGACGGCAAGAGTCAGCTTGCCATGGCTGCGGCCGGAATCCCGATGCTGAACGGCTATTATCCGGACCAGAAGGCCTGCGCTCAGGACTTCGCGCTGCTCGGCTATCGCAGCGTCCCGGCCGATCTCGGCCAGGCGCTCGACGATGCCGCCATCTGCGCCCATGCCGCGGCCATCCGCTCGACCGCGGTCCTCGTCTTGAGCGGGCCGACGCCGCGAACCCTCTCCTGCCCGGCGCATTAACGCGTCCATCGGTCGCCGTGCAAACGGGAGATTTCATCAATCGACACTTGATCGCGCGGCCGCACCGGTTAGCGTTGCGACATGTCCACGCATAACCTGATCAACCTGCTGCGGCCCGCCTCGATCGCCCTGATCGGGGCCAGCGATCATCCCGGGCATATGGGCCAGGTGACCTGGCGCAACCTCAATACGGCGGGGTTCAGGGGCAGGCTCTACGCCGTCAATCCCAGCCATGCCGCGCTCGGCGGCGCGACCTGCTATCCCGACATCGCCGCGCTGCCGGAGGCGCCCGACCTCGCGGTCATCGTGACCCCGGCGAAGACCGCGCCCGGCGTCGCCGCCGAGCTCAAGGCCAAGGGCGCCAAATCGGCCGTCATCATCAGCGCCGGCTT
>DASZYM010000421.1:0-5482 GCA_035545355.1 Dongiaceae bacterium | reverse complement strand
CCGACCAGCGCCGAGCGGAACGGCTGCACGTGATCGCCAAGATCGCGATGGCCCTCCGCGAACAGCAGCACCGCGCCGTTCCTGGCGAGCCGCTGGCCCATTTCTCGTGACGTGCGCCTGGTATCGGAGCGGCGATTGTAGTCGACGTAGAGGGTGCGTTGCAGCGACGCCATGAAACCGACAAAGAAGGTATCGCGCACGCCGGTCTTGGCAACGAAGGTCACGTCGGCGACCGAGCCGATGGCGACGATGTCGGTCCAGCTGATGTGGTTCGACAAGAGCAGCGTCGGGCGGTTGTGGAGCGGCTCGCCGATGATGTGAACGCGCAAGCCGCAGAAAACGCAACCGCATTTGTGGAACAGCATGGTCAGGAACGGCGAGAAGAGCCCGAGCCGGGTGATGACAAACTGCACGGGGATGCCAATGAGCATCATCGGAACAAAAACGAAGATGAAAAACAGCGTCCTGAAGATCATGGCTTGTCGGACTCAGACTTGAGCGGCACGGCGTAAAGCTCGAGCCGATGATCGACGAGCCGGTAGCCCAGGCGTTTGGCGATGACCTGCTGAATGGCCTCGATCTCCTCGTTGCGAAATTCGATGACCCGGCCGGAACGAATGTCGATCAGATGGTCGTGATGCTCGTCGGGGATCGGTTCGAAACGGGCGCGGCCGTCCTTGAAATCGTGCTTGGTGACGAGGCCGGCCTCTTCGAACAGGTTCAGCGTGCGATAGACGGTCGACAACGAGATGCGCGGATCCTGCGCCGAGGCACGACGATAAAGCTCCTCGACGTCGGGATGGTCCTCGGCCGCCTCGATCACCTGGGCGATAACACGACGCTGGTCGGTCATGCGCATGCCTTTCTTGACGCACTGCTCCTCGAGGGTCTCGGTGTGAGGTCTGAGCATCGTGTGCGATTACTCCAGGTTGCGCGCCATCACCAGTGCCGTTGCCGGCTGGCCGTCCGGCCGCGCGTAGTATCCCTTGCGCTCGGAAATCTTCTCGAAGCCGAGCCTGCGATACAGCTTGATGGCGGCGGGGTTGTCGGCCGCGACCTCGAGCACCATGCGCCTTGATGGCGACATCAGCAAATCTTCGAAGCAGGCGCGCATCAGGGCAGCCCCGATGCCCTTGCCGCGATATTTCGGTTCGACCGCGATGGTCATCAGCTCGACGTCGTCGCCGAGGATGCGCAGCATGGCAAAGCCGCCGAGCCGGCGCCGCGGGTCGCAGGCGATGAGGGTTGGGGTATCGGGGTCGATGATGTAGGCCTCGATGTCCTGGCGCGGCCAGCCGCGATAGAAGCTGCGGGCATGGAGCTTGGCCACCGCATCGGCGTCGCGCGGCTCGGCCGGCTCGATGTGGAGCCCGAGCGGCGCCATCCAGCTGCGCACCATCATGGTGCGGTCTCCGCGAAGCGGGCGACTCGGAATTTTTCCTGGGGCTTGGCGTCGGCGTCGCGGATGTAAGCCGCCTCCGGCGGGTAAAGCACCGGATCGGCGGTCGCGGCGAAGCGGGCGAGCGCGGCGATATCGACAAAGGCAGAGGTGATGAGGTCGACGCCGGCGGGAACGCGCGCGCGTGCTTCCTCCATCGGCAGCAACGCGGAGGGGCCCACGGGAATGCCGGGGCCGGAGAAGGACTCGAAATAGGCCTCGCCGCGGCGCGCGTCGAGCAGCACGGCGACCGGGGTGCAGCGCGCTGCGAGCGACAGGGCCAGAAGCGAAGGGACGCCGAGCACCGGAATGTTCAGCGCGAGGCCAAGCCCGCGTGCGGCGCTGAGGCCGATGCGCAGGCCGGTGAAGGAGCCGGGGCCGGTGGTGACGGCGACACGGGTCAGATCGGCATAGCGGGCCCCGGCGCGGCCAAGCAGTTCGCCGAGCGCGGGAAACAGCCGTTCGGCCTGACCGGTCGCCATGTCCTCGACCAGCGTGTCGAGCCGGTCGTCGTCGCGCAGCAGCGCCAGCTGCAGCCGCGGCGCGGCGGTATCGATGGCGAGGAGGACGCTCATGGCGGAGAGATAGGCTCCCCGCCGCGTGAGGGCAACTAGACCTGCTGCACCGCTTCCACGCCGGGCACGAAGTGCCGCAATAGATTCTCGATGCCCGATTTGAGGGTGGCGGTGGATGAGGGGCAGCCGGAGCAGGCGCCCTGCATGTGCAGGTACACCGTGCCGTCGCGGAACCCCTTGAAGGTGATGTCGCCGCCATCCATGGCGACGGCCGGGCGGACGCGGGTCGAGATCAGCTCCTTGATGATCTCGACGGTCTCGGTATCGGTATCGTCGAAGAATTCGTCGACCTGCTGCGCCAGTTCGCCTGCCTCGTCGATCACCGGCTTGCCGCTGAGGAAGTGTTCCATGATCACGCCGAGGATGGCGGGCTTGAGGTGATTCCACTCGGTCACATCCTTGGTGACGGAGACGAAATCGGAGCCCAAGAACACGCCGGTGACGCCGGGGATCGAAAACAGGCCAGCAGCGAGCGGCGACACGGCGGCGGCGTCGGCCGAGCGGAAATCGCGCGGCTCGCCGGCGAGCACGTCGCGGCCGGGGAGGAATTTCAGGGTCGCCGGGTTGGGCGTGGCTTCCGTCTGGATGAACATGGCGGACTGGTCTTTCTCGCTCGGGAGCGGGCCGTCGCAGACACGCGGCACCGACCACCGCGGATCGGATTGGAACGGTTCTAAAATAGTTTCTCCGGGCCGAATTGGCAAGGGCGGCTGCCCGGCAACCTTGCCGCTCAGGCCACCGCGACGATTTCCTCGTCGGTCATGGCCCCGGGTACGATGGTCACGAGGATGTGGATGCCTTTGTGGCCGGCGAAATACTGGATCAGCGGGCCCGGCCCCTTGTCGGCGCGGCTGGCCGCCAGCACGAGCACGGCTATGCCCGGATCGTCGGCAATGACGTGCTCGATCGCCTCGGCGGGGGTGCCGTCGCGGATCAGCGTTTCGGTCCGGATCTGGCCGATCTGGCCAATGCGGGCGATGCGGGCATCGAGATTGCGCTCGGCCTGGTCACGGGCTTCGGCCCGCATGGTATCGGCGACGCCGATGAACTGGCCGAAGTCGGTGGTATCGATGGCCGAAAGCAGCACCAGCGTGCCGCCGGTGCGCTTCATGCGATGTGCCGCGAAGCTGACCGCGCGGTCGCAGTCGGCCGATTCGTCGATCAGCACCAGGAATTTGCGCGCGTAACCGGTATCCGCCACGTGCCGCCCCGCGTCGGGTGAAATCAGGGGCATTGTCCCATCCCGGCGCGGGATCGGCAAGCTAGCCCAGGAAGCCCACGATGCGGCGGACTTCGGACATGGTTTGCTCCGCCATCGTCGCGGCGCGGGCGGCGCCGTCGGCCATGAAGCCGTCGACATAGGCGGGGTCCGCCAGCATACGGCGGACTTCCGACGCGATCGGGGCCAACTGCTCGACCGCCAGATCGGCGAGCGCCGGCTTGAACGCCCCCCAGCCCTGACCGCCGAACTGCCTGAGCACGTCGGCCTTGCCGATGCCGGCGAGCGCAGCATAGATGCCGACAAGGTTGTCGGCTTCGGGCCGGTTCTCCAGGCCCTTTTCCTCCGACGGCAGCGGCTCGGGGTCGGTGGTGGCGCGTTTGATCTTTTTGCTGATCGCGTCGGCGTCATCCATCATCAGGATGCGCGCCTGGTCGGAGGCATCGGACTTGCTCATTTTCTTTTTACCGTCGCGAAGCGACATGACGCGCGTCGCGGGGCCGGTGATGACCGGCTCGGTCAGCGGGAAATAGTCCGGATCGAGGCCCTGTTCCCGGATCGAGGGCCCGAAGTCGTTGTTGAATTTCTGGGCAATGTCGCGGGTCAGCTCGAGGTGCTGCTTCTGGTCTTCGCCGACCGGCACATGGGTCGCCTTGTAGAGCAGGATGTCGGCGGCCATCAGCGAGGGGTAAGCGAACAGGCCGAGCGATTCCGCCTCGGCGTTCTTGCCCGCGGTCTTGTCCTTCCACTGCGTCATACGGCTCATCCAGCCCATGCGGGCGACGCAATTGAACACCCAGGCGAGCTCGGAGTGCTGGCGCACGCGCGACTGGTTGAAAACGATGTGCTGCTTGGGATCGACGCCTGCCGCGACATAGGTCGCGGCGACCTCGCGCGTGGCGCGGCGCAGATCGTCAGGCTCCTGCCAGACGGTGATCGCGTGCAGATCGACGACGCAATAGATGCAGGGGAATTTCTCCTGCAGCGGAACGAAACGCTTGATGGCACCGAGATAGTTGCCCAGGTGCAGCTCGCCCGAAGGCTGGATGCCGGAAAAGACGCGCGGGGTGAAGGACATGGTGTTGAGCGGTGTTGAGCAAAGTGTCGTGACGTTGCGGGCATTAGCCTTTTCGCAACACTCCGCGCAAGCGCCCTCCCCTCATCCGCCCTTCGGGCACTTCTTCCACCAGGGGGAGAAGGCCAAAAAGCCGAAAGCCCGCAGTCAGGATTTCCTCCTCCCCTGGTGGGAGAAGGTGGATCGCGCGCAAACGCGAGACGGATGAGGGGGAGGCCGCCTGCGCAGGCGCGATGACTTACGAAACCCGCCGGATGCGGATCAACTGGTCGAGGCGCTGCGCGCCGGAATAGTGGACCATGCCGAAATAGGCGAGCGCGCCCAGGACGATGGTGATGGTGAGGCAGACGAGCTGGACGACCAGCGGCCGATCGGGCGAGAGCGACGGCCCGAAAACCTGCGCGATGCCCCAGACGAGGCCGGCCATGACGAGCGACGCGACGACGATAAGGATGTGTCGCCGCCAGTCGGCCCCACTCAGCCGGAAGTGGCCGCGGCGGCCGAGCCAGACGGCGAGGAGGATCGCGTTGGCCCAGGCCGCGACCGAGGTCGCGATCGCGATGCCGACGTGTTTGAGACTGGCGAACAGGAGCAGCGAGAGCGCGATGTTGAGGGCGACCGAGATGCCGGCAAAGACGGTGGGGGTCCGCGTGTCCTCGCGGGCGAAGAAGCCGGGCTGCAGGACGCGGATCAACACATAGGCGGGCAGGCCGGCGGCGAACCAGATCATGGTCTCAGCCGTCTCGTAGGTGTCGGACGCGGTAAAGGCGCCGCGCTGGAACAACACCGCGACGATGGGCATGGCGAGGGCGATCAGCGCGGTCGCCGCGGGCATCGAGAGCAGCATCGAGAGCAGCAGGGCCTGGTTCTGCACCGCGTCGGCCTCCTCGTCGCGGCCGCCTTTCAGATGCCGGCTGAGCTCGGGCAGCAGCACTGTACCGATGGCGATGCCGATAATGCCGAGCGGCAGCTGGTAGAGCCGGTCGGCGTAGTAGAGATAGGCGATGGCGCTCGGGGCGGACGAGGCAATGATAGTGCCGACGAAGATGTTGACCTGGGTGATGCCGCCGGCGATCACCGCGGGAATGGCGAGCACCCAGAAGCGGCGCACCTCGGCATCGAACTTCGGCCAGCGGATATGCGGCACGAAGCCGGCGCGGCGGATGGCGATGTAG
>DASZYM010000420.1:0-2409 GCA_035545355.1 Dongiaceae bacterium | reverse complement strand
CCTGGGCAGCCTGTTCTATGATTCCATCGCGACCCGCAACTTTCCCGTCCTCCGCGGCGCCGCCGTGATCGTGGCCTTGCTTTTCGTGGTGACCAACCTCCTCGCGGATTTGTCCTATCGACTGCTGGATCCGCGCATTCGTGTGGAGGCCGATCGATGAGCGTCGCACAAGAGACCGTCGCCGTGCCGGCTGCGGGCGAGGCGGGCACCCTGCGGCGCCTCGGGCGAGACCCGGGGGCGCTCTTCGGTCTCACAGTCCTGGCGGCCCTGGTCATCCTGTTTCTGATCGGGCCTTGGCTGACGCCTTATACCTTCGCCGAACAGCATATTGCCGTCCGGCTGCAGGGCCCGTCGCTGGCGCATCCGCTCGGCACCGACCAGCTCGGCAGGGACCTGATGGCGCGTCTCATCTATGGCGTTCGAATCGAGCTCACGGTCGGCGTGCCGGCGGTCCTCGGCGGCCTGGTTCTCGGCCTCTGCCTTGGCCTTCCGGCCGGCTATCTCGGCGGTCGGGTCGACGCGTCGATCCTGGTGGTCCTGGATGCGCTCCATGCCATGCCGACCGTGGTCCTGGCCCTCATCCTCCTGGCGCTCATCGGCAACTCGCTGCCCAATGTGGTGATCGTCCTGATCGTATCGCTGGCGCCCAGTTTCGCGCGTGTTGCGCGCGCCTCGGTGTTCGCCGTGAGGCACAGCGCCTATGTGGAAGCCGAGGTCATCCTCGGTGCATCCACCGCGCGGATCATGCTGCGGCACGTCCTGCCGAACATTCTGCCGCCGCTGCTGCTCCTCATGGCCATGAACCTGCCCACGGCGATCACCGTCGAGACCGGCCTTTCGTTCCTGGGCCTCGGCGTTCGTCCGCCGACGCCCTCCTGGGGGGTCATCATGGCCGACGGGTTCCAGCGTGTTCGCACCGCGCCATGGGCGGTCATATGGACCTGCCTCGCCTTGGGCATCACGACGCTCGGCTGCACATTGCTCGGTGAGCGCCTGCGCGACCTCTTCGATCCAAAACTGCGGGGCGCCGGCAAATGAGCGCCGGTTCCGATCTCCTGGCGGTCGATCGCCTCACGCTTTCGTACCGGGTCGGCGCCAAGAAGCTGCGCGGGCTCAAGGATGTCAGCCTGGAGCTCAAGCGCGGTCGCATTCTCGCCGTCGTCGGGGAATCCGGGTCCGGCAAGTCCACGCTCGGCTTCGCCATTCCGCGGCTCCTTCCGGGCAACGCCGAGGTCGAGGCCGGTGAAGTACGGTTCGCCGGAAACGATCTGACGCGCCTGGGCGAGCGGCAAATGCAGGCGATACGCGGCGCCAGGATCGCCATGGTGTTCCAGGATCCGCTGTCCAGCCTGCATCCCTGCATGACGATCGGACAGCAGATGAGCGACGCGCTGCGCGCCCATCGGCGGATCGGCACCCGTGAGTGCCGCACTCTCGCCGTCGAGATGCTGACCTCGGTCGGGCTCTCGGACCCCGATGAGAACTTCGATCGCTTTCCGCACCAGCTTTCCGGCGGCATGCGGCAGCGGGTGATGGTCGCGACCGCCCTTCTGTTGCGGCCGGACCTCCTGATCGCCGACGAGCCGACATCGGCGCTCGACGTGGTGCTCCAGGGGCAGATCACCGAGCTCCTGAGCAGCTTCCCGAAGCGGTTCGGCACGGCGATCCTGATCGTGACCCACGATCTCGGCATCGCCGACGGCATGGCCGACGACATTCTCGTGCTCTATGCCGGCGAGGTCATGGAGTACTCCGACGCTCCCGCCCTGATATCGCACCCGCTGCATCCCTATACCGAGGCGCTGCTCGCCGTGGTCCCGAGCCGCAAGGATCGGGGTCGGCCGCTGCCGACCATTCCCGGGCGTGTTCCGAGCGCCGACGAGCCGATCGATGGCTGCGCCTATGCCGGCCGCTGCGCGATGACGCGTTCGGTCTGCCATGGGAAGCGACCGGGATTGACCCTGGTCGGCGAGCGGCGTGCGCGCTGCCACATCCACGATCCCGCCAGCGGCTGGCACGATGCGCCGGCGATGCCCGGCTCCGATGGGGCGACCGCATGACGGATCCCGTGCCCGCGCTCGTCGAGGTACGCCGGCTATCCAAGCACTTCGGCGGCGGCGCCCGGGGTCCGTTCGGCGCTGCGGTGCCCGTGCTCCGCGCGCTCGACGAGGTCGCTCTCACGGTCGCGCGCGGGCAGATCGTGGGATTGGTGGGCGAGTCCGGTTCCGGCAAGACCACGCTCGGCCGGACGATCTTGGGTCTCGAACGGCCGACGCATGGCGAAGTGCGTTTCGCCGGCGAGGCTATCGGCACGCTCGGCAGCGCGCGGCTTCGCCGCCTCAGGCAGCGGATGCAGATGATCCCCCAAGACGCGGCGGCGAGCCTCAGTCCGCGGCTCCGCATCGCGCA
>DASZYM010000419.1:0-2332 GCA_035545355.1 Dongiaceae bacterium | reverse complement strand
TGGGGGGCCCTTGCCCCACGCACCGCCGTTGGAAGCCTCACGCGTTGCCATACAGCGCCTCCTTGAACGGCGCCTCGCCAAGGCGCCGATAGGCCGCGATGAATGGCTCCTCGGCGCTGATCCGCTTGGCGATATAGACGTCCACCAGCTTCTCGACCGCCGCCGGCACCTCCTCGGCAACGAAGCCGTGCCCGAGAATGTCGCCGATCGCGGCATTCTCCGTGCCGTCGCCGCCGACCGAGATTTGATAGAGTTCCGTGCCCTTCTTCTCGACCCCGAGGATACCGATGTGGCCGGCGTGGTGGTGACCGCAGGCGTTTATGCAGCCCGAGATCTTGATCTTGAGGTCGCCGATTTCGCGCTGCCGCGCCGGGTCTTCGAACCGGCGCGAGATCTCCTGCGCGATCGGGATCGAGCGGGCATTGGCCAGCGCGCAGAAGTCGAGCCCGGGGCAGGTGATCATGTCGGTGATCAGGCCCACATTGCCCGTCGCGAGGTCCGCCTCGACCAGCGCGTCATAGATCGTGCGCAGGTCCGAAATCCTCACATGCGGAAGGACCAGGTTCTGCTCATGCGTCACCCGCAGCTCGTCGAACGAGTAACGCTGTGCGAGGTCCGCCACGACATCCATCTGGTCGGCCGTGCAGTCGCCCGGCGCGCCGCCGATCGGCTTCAGCGAGATCGTCACCGAGGCGTAGCCCGGCTGCTTGTGCGTATGAAGGTTCCGCTCCAGCCACTCGCCATACGCGGCGTCTGCCGACTTCTCGCGCGCAATGTCGAGATGCGTGACGTTGACCAGTTCGAAGTCGGGTGCCTTGAAGTATTCGGTGATCCGGTCGAGTTCGCCCTGCGGCAGGGTCAGCTGCCCGCCTTTGGTCTCGGCGAATTCGGCTTCCACTTCCTCTCGGATCTTCTCGATTCCGGTCTCATGCACCAGGATCTTGATCCGCGCCTTGAACTTGTTGTCGCGACGGCCGTAGCGATTGTAGACGCGCAGGATTGCCTCGCAGTAGGCAAGCAGGTCTTGGTGCGGAACGAAGTCGCGGATCAGCTTTGCGACCATCGGCGTCCGGCCCATGCCGCCACCGACCCACACCTCCCATCCGATCTCGCCCTCGGCGTTGGTCACCGCCTTGAGTCCGATGTCGTGGAACTTGATCGCGGCCCTGTCGGACGGCGCCGCCGTCATCGCAAACTTGAATTTGCGCGGCAGGTACGAGAATTCCGGATGCAGGCTCGACCACTGGCGCAGGATTTCCGCCATCGGCCGCGGATCGAGGATCTCGTCCGCCGCCGCCCCCGCGAACTGGTCGGTCGAGATGTTGCGGATGCAGTTGCCCGACGTCTGGATCGAGTGCATCTCGACCTCGTTGAGGTGCTCGATCATTGCCGGCACGTCGCTGAGCCGCGGCCAGTTGAACTGGATGTTGGTGCGCGTCGTGAAATGACCGTAGCCGCGGTCGTAGGTCCGCGCGATGTAGGCCAGCTTGCGCAACTGCTTCGAGCGCAGCGTTCCGTACGGAATGGCGATGCGGAACATATAGGCGTGCAGCTGCAGGTACAGTCCGTTCATCAGCCGCAGCGGCCGGAACTGGTCCTCGTTGATCTCGCCACGCACGCGCCGCATCACCTGATCGGTGAACTGCGCTGTCCGCTCCTTCACGAACGCCGCGTCGAACTCGTCATATCGATACATGGTCGTCCTGTCCGAGATGCTGGCGATCGAAGCGCGGCGCCGTCGGGCCCTCCGCCCGGATACGCTCGCGGATACGGTCGGGGACGATCGTCCCGTCCCTGAGCTGCACCGTTTCGATTTCCAGGGAATTGATCCGCATGGTCTTCTTGCTGGCCTCGAGCGCCGCGTCGCGCGCCGCGACCTCGTCCTTGCCGAACAGGCGTGCCTGCTGCAAATCCTCCACCCACGCTCCGCTCGCGCTCAAATAGACCGTCGCTCCACTGAGCAGCTCGTTGCCGGTGAGAATATCCATCACGCCACCTTGAATTCCCGGACCACCAGTGCTTCCGCCTCGGTCCAGTCGCCATGTGCGACCGCATCGCCGATGAAGATTACCGCCGGTCCGTCGGCCATCTCCGCGACGCTCGCAGCGACACCGTCCAGGCTGGCGCGGTAGAACGAGCGATCCCTGCGCCCGGCATTGACCACCACGCCGACGGGCAGGTCCGCCCGCATGCCGCGCGCCAGGAGCCGGCGCGCCGTCTCCGGCACGATGCTCTTGCCCATGTAGAGCGCCAGGGTCAGACCTGACGCGGCGAGCGCCGCCCAGTGGTCGAGCTCTTCGTCGTCCGCCCCATGTGCCGTGGCCAGGATCAC
>DASZYM010000418.1:0-10267 GCA_035545355.1 Dongiaceae bacterium | reverse complement strand
TGATCAGGTCGAACTGCTTCAGCTTGATGTCGAACAGCTCGTCGATCGGGAAGGAGATCAGCGCCAGCTCGTTGATCGGCGTCGCGTCCTGCTTGTTGGGCGGGCGGAGAATCGTGAAGTGGATGAGGTCGACCGAGGGGTCGGACTTCAGCAGGTTGCGCCAGACCCGCTCGCCGGGATAGGGCTCGCCGGAGATCAGCAGCACCTTCAGCCGGTCGCGTACGCCGTTCACCGAGAGCACGGCGGTGTTGTTGACCTTGGTGATCTCCTGCGGGCCGTCCTCGGCGGTGATCTCGAACACGTTCTGCCCGCCATGCTCGATCGGGAGCTGGACGGTCTGCTCCTCGCCGACCGGCACGGTGACCGGCGGCAGCGACTGGCCGTCGCGGCGGATGGTGACCATCGCGCTGCCGGTATTGTCGCTGCCGAGATCGTCGATGCGGAACTTCAGCTCCACCGGCTTGCCGACCAGGCCGAAGCTCGGCGCCTCGGTCAGCATCAGGCGGCGGTCGCCTTTCTTGGGATCGCCGGTCAGCAGCAGGTGGATCGGCGCGTCGAAGCCGAGCACGTTGCCGGCATTCTGCGACGGGATGGCGGGGAGGTCGTGGACCTGGCCGTCGCTGATGGCGATGACGCCGGCCAGGCGCTTCAGCGGCACGTCGGCCAGGCCGCGCTGCAGCGCGCCGATCAGCTCGGTGCCCTTCTCCGACGTGTCGGGACCGCCGCCGCCTTCGATCACCCGCACGTCGAGATCGGGGAAGGCGGCGAGCTGGCGCTTGACCTCGGCCAAGGCGGCGTTGGTTTCCTGGGCGCGGTTGGAGAGGTTCTGGCTGGGCGAGCGATCGACCAGCACCACCGCCACGTCCTTCTGATAGGCGCGCTGCTCTTCCAGCAGCGAGGGATCGAGCAAGGCGCCGGTCAGCAGCAGGCCGGCGACCACGCGCCAGAGCGTGCCGCGCGCCTGGCGGGCGAGCGCGAACAGGATCAGCGCCAGATAGGCGCCGCCGAGCACCGCCAGCATCCACCAGGGAAGCAGCGGATGCAGCGCGACCGAGAAGGCGCCGATGGTGACGATGCCGTTCATCGTCCCGCCCTCATTGGCCCAGCCTTTCCAGAATGGCGGGCACGTGGACCTGATCGGACTTGTAGTTGCCGGTCATCGAATACATCACGAGGTTGATGCCGAAGCGATAGGCCATCTCGCGCTGGCGCTCGCCGCCCGGCGTCACCGGATAGAGCGGCTGGCCGTAATCGTCGATCGCCCAGGCGCTGGCATAATCGTTGCTGCCGACCACGACGGTGGCGACGCCGTCATTGATCCGGCTGTTCGCGGCCTCGACCCAGAGCGAGCCGCCGATCCAGCGGCCGGGGAAATCCTTCAGCAGGTAGAAGGCGCGGGTCAGCACATGATCGGCCGGGATCGGCACCAGCGGCGGCACGTCCAGCCCCTGGGTCAGCTCCTGCAGCCGCGCGGCGCCCGGCCCGGCGCCGCCGGAGAGCCCGGCCACGTTCTGGTCGGCGGTGTCGAAGAAGATGAGGCCGCCGCTCGCCAGGTATTTGTTGAGCTTGGTGATCGCGGCTTCGGAGGGCTGGCGCTGCGCATCGGTCACCGGCCAGTAGATCAGCGGATAGAAGGTGAGGTCGTCGGTCTCGAGATCGAGGCCGACCGGATCGCCGACATCGGCGGAGGTCCGCTGCAGCAGCACCTCGGTCAGGCCCTTGAGGCCGGCCTTGCTGGTCGCATCCACTTCCGGCGCGCCGGTCCGCACATAGGCGAGATGCGCCGAGGCGGTGGCGGCGATGATGTCCTTGTCGCTCATCGGCTCGGCATGGGCGCGCGGTGCCGCCAGCATCAGCACGGCGAGCAGCATCGCGGCGGTGGCCGCGGCGCCGCCGCGCACCTGCGGGCGGATCAGCAGGCCGCGCAAGGCCAGCGCGATCAGCAGGTCGCCGATCAGCAGCAGGAAGGCCGCCGCCAGCAGCCAGGGCTTGAAGTCGACGGTATGCGCGCGGGCCAGCGGCTGCGCGGCGAGGCCGAGCGGCCTCAGCACCTTGACGACGCTGCTGAGGTTCAGGGCATGGCGCGCCTTGCTCTCGCCGTAGAATCCCGGCGGGTGCTGCGGGCCGACCACGCCCTTGTCGAGATCGCCGGCGGTGATCGGCATCGCGCCCGCGGGCACGCTGCCGAGCCGGCCGAAGCCGTCGAGGATCGAGACCGGCGGCAGCGGCGTCGTCGCGTCGGCCTGCGCGGCGGGCGCGCCGGCGGCGAGATCGACCAGGCGGTCCAGCATCTCGACGAAGAGTCCGGAGAGCGCCAGGTCCGACCATTCGGCATTGGCGCTGACATGGAACAGCACGAGATAGCCCTGGCCGGTCTTGGCGCCGGTCACCAGCGGCGTGCCGTCGGCCAGCCGCGCCCAGGTCTTGTTGCCGAGATCGATCGAGGGCTCGGCCAGCACCTGGCGCGAGACATGGACATCCTTGGGCACGGCGAGGCCGGCGAAGGGGGAATTGGTCGGGAACGCGCTCAAGGTGGTCGGCTGCGCCCAGGAGAGCGCGCCGCCCAGCACGCGGTCGCCCTGGCGCAGGCGCACCGGAAGCAGCGTGTCGTCCGGCGTGCCGGAGAGGCGCTCGCCGGCGAAGCGCACCAGCATGCCGCCGCGCTCGACCCATTTCATCAGGTCGTCGCGCTCGGGCTGGGTCAGCGCCGTCTGGTCGGGCAGGATCATCATGGAGATCGGCTGCGCGCTCAGCGTCGCGAGGTCGCCGATCCGGACCTCGTTGCCCGGCGCCAATGCGCGCTGGATGTAATAGATCTCGCCCAGCAGCGGCTGGCTGCCGAGGGTCGCATTGTCGGTGATGACGCCGATCGGCTTGCGGCCGCCGGAATCGTCGAGCAGCGAGACCGAGCCCGCCGAGCGGCTGCCCTCGATCACGAGCTGGCTGGCGCGGCTCCTGAGCTCGATCGGCAGCTCGACCTTCTGCGTCGCCGCGGTCTGATCGGCGGCGAAATCGAGCGAGACCAGGCCGAGGCTGTGGCTGTCGCGGTCGAGCACGCGCACGTTGATGCGCTGCGGCGCGCCGGCGGCGGCGCGCACGGCGCGGACATTGAGGCCCTGGGCGGAGATCTCGGCGGGCTGCATCAGGATCGGTACCGCGCCGGCGCCGTCATCCATCAGGGTCAACTGCCCGCGCTTGCCGAGCGCATCGTAGAGCGCGCGGTCGTCGTCGCTCTTCTGCCCGGCGACGCCGTCGGAGAGCCAGACGATGTTCAGGTCCTTGGCGAACTCGGCGGCCTGCAGCGCCGCCAGCGCCTTGGCGCGATCGACCGGCCAGGGCGAAGGCTGCAAAGCCGCCATCTGCGCCGCGGCCTGTCCCGCCGAGAGCAGCGAGAGCGGGCGGAGCTGGCCGTTGGCCTGGGGTGCGGTGGCCAGCAGGGCGACGCCGCGATGCTCGCGGTCGGCCTCGGAGATCAGGTCCTCGGCCAGAGCCTGGCGCTCGCCCCAGCCCGGACCCGCCGCCCAGCCGTCATCGACCACCAGCAGCAGCGGACCGGAGCGCGCGAAAGGCTGCGCCGCGTTCCACAGCGGATGCGAGAGGCCGAGGATCAGCAAAGCCGCGATCGCGAGGCGCAGCAGGATCAGCCACCAGGGGGTGCGATGCGGCGTCTCCTCTTTCGGCGTCAGGCCGAAGAGCAGGCGGATCGCCGGGAAGGGGATAAGCTTCGGGCTCGGCGGCGTCAGGCGCAGCAGCCACCACAGGACGGGCAGCGCGACCAGCGCGACCAGCAGCCAGGGCGAGGCGAAGGCGAGGCCGCCACCGAGGCTCAGCATGCACCACCTTCGCTTCTCCCCTCGTGGGAGAAGGATACGAAGGCTTGGCGAGCCGACGGCGAGCCTAGCCGCAGTTGGATGAGGGGGGCGCACCGAAAGGTGCGCACGCTCGGCAGAGCGTAAGCGGACAGCGCTTGCGCGCTGCGCGCCTTGCGGCGCGAACCCCTCGTCCAGCTCCGGCTAAGCTCGCTTGCGCTCGCTAAGCCTGCGCAACCCTCTCCCACAAGGGGAGAGGAAATGCGGGGAGCATCGGCCATTTCGCCGGCCCTCACTGGCGGAACCTCTTGTCGGCGGCGAGCCATTGGTAGAGCGCCAGCAAGGCCGGCGCGCCCGGCGCATCGGTCGTATGCGTGGAGAAGCTCCAGCCGGCATGGCGCGCAAGCTCGCGGAGCTGGTCTTGATGCGCGGCCAGCTTGTCGAGATAGGCCTCGCGCACGGTCTCGACCCGGCTCATCAGGATCTCGCCTTCGCGCTCCAATCCGCGGAAGCGGACCCGGCCCAGGAACGGCATCGCGACCTCGGCGGGGTCGAGCACCTGCAGCAGATGGCCGCGGATGTCGCGGGCGGCGAAGCGCTCGATCGTGGCGCGGAACGCTTCCGGCGGCGAGAAGAAGTCGCCGAGCAGCACCGCATGCGCATGGGCCGGCAGCAAAGCCGGCGGCGGCAGGCTGCTTTCGGTCTTGCCCTGCGCACCGTGCAGCAGGCGGTCGGCGAGCCGTTCGGCGACGGTGCGGCCGGAGATCGGCGGCTCGGGATCGCCGAGCAAGGCGACGCGTTCGCCGGCGCGCGACAGCACGTTGGCGAGCGCCAGCAGCAGGATGGCAGCGCGCTCGGCCTTGGTGGGGAGCTCGCGGGTGCTGGCATAATCCATCGAGGGCGAGAGATCGCACCAGAGATAGACGGTCTGGGCGGCGGACCATTCCATCTGGCGCAGATAGACCTTGTCCGACTTCGCCGATTGCCGCCAGTCGAGGCGGCGCAGCTCGTCGCCCGGATAATAAGGACGGTGCTGCCAGAAGACTTCGCCCGAGCCGACGCGGCGCCGGCCGTGCACGCCCTGCACCACGGTCGCGGCGATGCGCTCGGCGGCGATCAGCAGCGGCGGCAGTCGCCCGGCGATGCCGGCCGATTCGGCATTGGCGCGATCCGCAGTGAGTTCGAGCGCCATAAGGCGGCGGTCTCCTGGAGAGGCTTAGCCGAGGAGGCCGACCAGACGGTCGATCACCCCGGCCAGAGTGACGCCCTCGGCGCGCGCGGCATAGGTGAGGGCGATGCGATGGCGCAGGACCGGATGGGCCAGCGCCACGACGTCGTCGATCGACGGGCTCAAGCGGCCCTGCAGCAAGGCGCGGGCGCGGGTCGCCAGCATCAGCGCCTGGCCGGCGCGCGGGCCTGGACCCCAGGCGAGATGCTTGGTCACCTCGTCGAGGCCGCCTTCGCCGGCCCGGCCGGCGCGCACCATCTTCAGGATCGCATCCAGCACCTTGTCGCCGACGGGGATGCGGCGCACCAGGCGCTGCGCCGCCATCAGCTCGTCGGCGTTGAGCACGGCTTGCGGCTCGGCATCGGCGGAGCCCGTGGTCACGATCAGCATCTGCCGCTCGGCGGCGAGCGCCGGATAGTCCACATCGACCTGCAGCAGGAAGCGGTCGAGCTGCGCTTCGGGCAGCGGATAGGTGCCTTCCTGCTCCAGCGGGTTCTGCGTGGCGAGCACGTGGAACGGCAGCGGCAATTGGTGATTCTGGCCGGCGACCGAGACGCGCTGCTCCTGCATCGCCTGCAGCAGCGCCGACTGGGTGCGCGGGCTGGCGCGGTTGATCTCGTCGGCCATCAGCAACTGGCAGAAGACCGGACCGGCGATGAAGCGGAAGGAGCGACGCCCGGATTCGGATTCCTCCAGCACTTCCGAGCCGATGATGTCGGCCGGCATCAGGTCGGGGGTGCATTGCACGCGCTTGGTGTCGAGGCCGAGCACCCGGCCCAGGCAATCGACCAGCTTGGTCTTGGCGAGGCCGGGGACGCCGATCAAAAGCACGTGGCCGCCGGAGAGAATCGCGACCAGGGATTGCTCGACGGTCTGCTCCTGGCCGAAGATCACCTGGCCGATGTTGCGGCGCACCTGCTCCAGGCGCTTGGCGATCGCCTCCAAATCGGCGGCGATGTCACCTTTCCCGGCCGTCTGGGTTCCGAAAGAGGTCTGGCCGATGCTATTCTCGGAGATCGCCACCTGGGTCATCCATTGCTGTTGATGCCTGATAATGCAGGGTAATCCCACATCCGGCGGCCTGTCCAATTCCGAATCCCGGCGGGCCGGCGCCGGCAAGGACATTCGACGAGACAACGCGCCGAATTTCGACCAGTTGCCGAGTTGCGGGGATTTCGACATGCGGATCGCCCGCGATGGAACCTGGTTCTATCGGGGCTCGCCGATCGGCCGGAAGCCACTGGTGAAGCTATTCTCCACGGTATTGCGGCGGGAAGATGGCGAATACTGGCTGGTGACGCCGGCCGAGCGCGGCCGCATCCTGGTGGATGACGCGCCTTTCGTCGCGGTCGAGGTGACGGTCGCGGGCGAGGGGAGCGCACAGACCCTGACCTTCCGCACCAATGTCGATGACGATGTGACCCTGGACGACTCGCACCCGCTCCGTCTCGATCACGATTCGGCGAGCGGCGCCGACGTGCCTTATGTGACAGTGCGCAGCGGGCTCGAAGCCCGGATCCTGCGGCCGGTCTACTATCATCTGGTGGAACTCGGGGTGTTCGCCGAGATCGACGGCGCGGAGCAGCTCGGCGTCTGGAGCGCCGGCCGGTTCTTTCCGCTGGGGCGAATTGCGGACTGATAGCTTCGTTCCGAAGGTTCTCAGGCAGCTTCAAGACCCTCAGCCCCGCCCTCTCCCTACGGGCGAGGGGGCGCTGCGTAAGCTGCGGAAATTGCCGTTGTAACCTGCTGTCAGCGAGCGCTCGGTGAACCCCTTCCCCCGTGGGGGGAAGGTAGGGATGAGGGTCTTGCCGTAGACTCCGTTTTCACAAGCGGGAACGCGCTCTAGTATCGTGATCATGCAGCGCAATGATGTAATTCAGAAACTTGGCCAGGCGGCGCCCGGGATCCGCTCGGCGCCGGGCACGACCGTGCCGTCGGCGGTGAAGCGGCCGTTCGACGCCGCGGCGGAAGGCCAGCGCGGCGACCATGATCTCAATCCCGGCATGCATCCCGACCGCGCCCTCACGGCAGCCGCGGTGCTGGTGCCGCTGATCGAGCGGCCGGACGGGATGACGGTGCTGCTGACCAAGCGCACCGATCATCTGCACGACCATGCGGGGCAGGTGAGTTTCCCCGGCGGGCGGGTCGATCCCGAGGACCGCGACGCCGCCGCTGCCGCTCTGCGCGAGGCCAGGGAGGAAGTCGGGCTCGATCCCGACCGGGTCGATCTCATCGGCCGGCTCGACACCTATGTGACGCGCACCGGCTTTGAGGTCGTGCCCTGGGTCGGGCTGGTGATGCCGCCGATCGCGCTGGTGCCGGATCCGTTCGAGGTCGCGGAAGTGTTCGAGGTGCCGCTCGCCTTCTTCCTCGACCCCGCCAGCCGCAAGACCGAGAGCCGCGTCTGGCAGGGCAAGGAACGGTTCTTCTACGTCTATCCCTGGCATGCCTATTACATCTGGGGCGCCACCGCCGGCATGCTCAGCAACCTCGCCGAGGTGTTGCGTGCGAATGCGGCTGGATAGATCGGCGCTCCTGCAGCGGAACCAGGGCGCTCCGCTCTTCCCCCTCTCCCCAACGGGAAGAGGGCCGGGGTGAGGGCATAGACGTGGCGCCCAACGAAAAACACCTCGGGACCTTTCCACAGACGTGGATGAGCGAGGGCCCGGCGCGCGCGGTCTATGACGCGCTGGACAAAGCCGGCGGCAGCCCGCGCTTCGTCGGCGGCTGCGTGCGCGACGGATTGCTCGGCCGCAAGATCAAGGACGTCGATATCGCCACGGTGCTGACGCCCGATGCGATCATCGCCGCGGCGAAAGCGGCCGGCCTGAAGCCGGTGCCGACCGGGATCGAGCACGGCACGGTGACCGTGGTCGCCGATCATGTCGGGATCGAGGTCACGACCTTGCGGCGAGATGTCGAGACCTTCGGCCGCCACGCGACGGTCGCCTTCACCGATGACTGGAAAGCGGACGCGTCGCGCCGCGACCTCACCATGAACGCGCTCTTTGCCGATATGAGCGGCGCGATCTACGACTATTTCGACGGCGTCAACGACCTCAAGGCGGGCCGCGTGCGCTTCGTCGGCAGGCCGGAAGACCGGATGACGGAGGATTATCTCCGCATCCTGCGCTTCTTCCGCTTCCACGCCGATTACGCGCCGGGCGATCTGGACGCGCCGGCTTTGGCGGCGGCGACCGCGCTCAAGGATCACCTGCGTTCGCTTTCCGGCGAGAGGCTGCGGCAGGAGACCTTGAAGCTGATGACCGCGCGCCGCGCGGTCGAGACCTGGCGCGCCATGCTGCTGGCGGGGATCGCCGGCGCCTATCTGCCCCAGGCGACCGGCCTGAACCGGCTGACCAGGCTGGTCGAGCTGGAGCAGACCTTGCGCGTGACGCCGGATCGCATCCGGCGGCTGGCGGCGCTGACCATCACCGGCGCCGGCGCCGAGGTCGCGGCGATCCTGAAACTCTCCAATGCGGAGCGCGACCGTGTGATCGCGATCACAAGGCCGCGTCCGATCTTCGCCGCCGGCGACGCGACCTCGGTGCGGCGTCAGGTCTACGATCTCGGCAACGCACAGGCACTCGATCTGCTGCTGGTGGATTGGGCGGCCGGAATCCCGCGGGAAAGCCTGGAGATCGACTGGCAGCGCGCCTACGAGATCGTGCGCGATTGGACGCGGCCGGACTTCCCGCTGACCGGCGGCGACGCGAAGGCATTGGGCATTGAACCGGGACCGGCGATCGGCGGACTAATGCGCGACCTCGAGGAGTGGTGGATCGCCGGCGATTTCATCGCCGATCGCCATCACTGCCTCGACGAGCTGAAACGCCGCGTGGAGAAGATGCGATGATCCGGGCCTGGTTGATGGCGTCCCTGTTGCTGTTGCCGACCGCGGCGATGGCCGACGAGACCGCCGATACACACGCGGCGGCGCTGGCGATGATTCCAGCCGCCGAGCGGCTGGAGAAGCCCGTGAAGTTCGGCGATGCAGTGGCGATCACCGTCGTCACCGACAAGCGCCTCGCGCGCACGCCGAAGCTGCCGCCGGAAGAGCCGACCTACCAGAAGGCTTACGACGATGCCGGCGTTTATATGGTCTATGTCACCGATGTGAAGCTCAAGGCCGAGGATGCGGATTATCACGTCCTGCGCTGCGATTCCGGCGGCAGCGACGATCCGCAATGCGTGCTCTCGACCACCCAGGACCCGAACGGCCCCGGCGTCGCGATCCCCGGCCGGCTGTTCGTCATTCCCGGCGACGGCTGTGTCTACAGCGCCGGGCATGCCGACACCATGTTCGACACGCGCGCAGTGCACTGCCTGGTGGGCGCCGAGTTGAAGCCGGTGGCGCAGCCTTTCAACTATGCCGGCCTCAAGTCCAAGGCGCTGAAGGAGCTCACGCTCTATTCGGACAAGAGCGACGGCGCCGCGGTGACCAAGATCGAAAAAGGCCAGTTCGTCGAAGTGGTCCTGCAGGACGGCGACTGGTTCCTGCTGCGCAACCGCTTCGGCCTGACCGGCTGGGCCAAGCTCGCCACCGACACCCAGCAGGCGACCGAGATCGAGGGCTTCTACTACGCCGGGGATTAGTCGATAATCGGCCATCGTCGATCGGGGAGACGGGCATGGCCGGCACCAACCAGGACCTCCTGGGCGAACTCGAAAAGAAGGTCCTCTGGCTCTCGGCCTGGACCATCCACAACGCCAACCACCTCCGCGAGAACGAGGACGGGTTGAAGGTCGGGGGGCACCAGGCCTCGTCCGCCTCGCTCGCCACCATCATGGCCACGCTCTATTTCGAGGTGCTGAAGCCCGAGGACCGCGTCGCCGTCAAGCCGCATGCCTCGCCGGTCTTCCACGCGATCCAGTATCTCTTCGGCAAGCAGAGCCGGGAGAAGCTGGAGCATTTCCGCGGCTACAAGGGTGCGCAGTCCTATCCCTCGCGCACCAAGGACACGGACGATGTCGATTTCTCCACCGGCTCGGTGGGACTCGGCGTCGCGCAGACCTTGTTCTCGTCGATCGTCCAGGATTACGTCCGGGCCAAGGGCTGGGGCACCGACCGGCCGGAAGGCCGCATGGTGGCTTTGGTCGGCGATGCCGAGCTCGACGAAGGCAACATCTTCGAGGCTCTGCTCGAAGGCTGGAAGCAAGGCCTGCGCAACACCTGGTGGGTGATCGACTACAACCGGCAGTCCCTCGACGCCGTGGTGCGCGAGGGACT
>DASZYM010000417.1:0-11464 GCA_035545355.1 Dongiaceae bacterium | reverse complement strand
GCCTTCGAACGGGATCGGCTCGGAGATCGGGAAGAACTTGGCGACGGGAGCGTTCATGGCGTGGCTTCCTTGAGACAGGGGTAGAGCGAGCGGTAGCGGCCGTAGACGGATTGATACTGCTCGACGAGCGCGCGATCGGGTTCGATCGTCTCGACGCGCTTGGGCGGGGTGCAGACGATGTTCGCATTCTCGTTGGTCGCCGCCATGCGGCCGAGCCGTGCCGCGCCGAGCGCCCCGCCCGCCTCGCCGCCATCCAGGCGCGACAGCGGCAGGTCCAGGACATTGGCCAGCACGCTCAGCCAGGTGCGCGACTGCGAGCCGCCGCCGATCGCATCGGCCTTCACGATCCTGGTGCCGGCTTCGGTCAAAGCGGCGAAGCAGTCCTTGAAGGCGAAGGCGACGCCCTCCAGCACCGCCTGGGTGAAATCGCGGCGCGTCGTGTCGTGGGAGATGCCGATGAAGGCGCCCCGGACGGTCGGGTCGTTGTGCGGCGTGCGCTCGCCGGAGAGATAGGGCAGGAAGACGACCGGGCTCGGCTTCTGCGGCGCCTCGCCGAGCTCGGCCAGCAATTCCTTCTCGCTGCTCTTCGCCGCCCTCGCCCACCAGGAGAGGCATGACGCGGCCGACAGGATGACGCCCATCTGATGCCAGGTGTTCGGGATCGCGTGGCAGAAGGCATGAACCGGCAGGTTGCGGTTGGGCGCGAAGCCCGCCGTGGTCGCCCAGAGCACACCGGACGTGCCCAGCGAAATGAACGCGTCGCCCGGATGGATCGCGCCGAGGCCGACGGCGCCCGCCGCATTGTCGCCGCCGCCGCCGGCCACGACCGGCGGCTTCGCCATGCCCCAGCGTTGCGCGAGCTCGCTCTTCAGCGTGCCGGAAACCGCATTGCCCTCGACCAGGCGCGGCATCTGTTTGCGCGACATATGCGTCGCCGCGAGCAGCTCCTCGGACCAGTCGCGCTTGCCGACATCGAGCCAGAGCGTGCCCGAGGCATCGGACATCTCCTCGACCATCTCGCCGGTCAGGCGATAGCGCAGATAGGCCTTGGGCAGCAGCACGAAGGCGGTCTTGGCGAAGATGTCGGGCTCGTGCCGGCGCACCCAGAGCAGCTTCGGCGCGGTGAAGCCAGGCATTGCGGGATTGCCGGTGAGCTTGGAGATCTCCGGGAACTGCGCCGCGATCTCCCGGCACTCGCGTTCCGAACGGCCGTCATTCCAGAGCATGCAGGGCCGCAGCACCTTGCCGTCCTTGTCGAGCAAGGTGGCGCCGTGCTGCTGGCCGGAGAGTCCGATCCCGGTGACGGCCGCCATCTCCTTCGGCGCGGCCGCCTTCAACCGGTCGAGGGTCGCAAGCGCGGCGTTCCACCAGTCTTCCGGATCCTGCTCGGACCAGGTCGGCTGCGGGCGCGAGACATCCAGCGGCGCGCTCGCGCTGGCGATGACGTGGTCATTCGCATCGACCAGGATGCTCTTGACCGAGGACGTGCCGAGATCGATTCCGATGAACACTGTGCTTCTCCCCGACGGCTCTGCTATCGGCCGCGACTGGTCGCGATGAAGGTCGGCGGAGAAAAGGGAACCGCCGGCCGCGTGTCTCCACCCTGGGGAAAGGCGAAGGCGCAACCGGCGGTGCCGAGCGCCACGCTCGTGGCGCTCTGGGGACGTCGCTGCGCGTTCGGATGAGGGGAGCACCCGGACGCGTCGGGACTCTCGACTACGACTTTTATCCTAGCCTCCACGGATTAAAAATGAATTACGAAGACGGTGTGTGGCACCTCGATCCAGGACTCAAACTCGAATCGTAAGCATCTCATTTTCCAGCATTGGCGGATTAACAGCGCGAACCGCCGTCCGCGAAAATTTGCCCGCGCTCAATGCTGCGTCGGGATCGCCGGCATCTTGCCCAGGATGATCATGCCGAGCACATCGTCCTTGGTGACTTCCTTGGTGCGCACGGTGCCGACCAGCTTGCCGTTCTTCATAACGCTGACGCGGTCGGAAAGGTCGAACACGTCGTGCAGATCATGGCTGATGAGGAAGATGCCGAGCCCTTCCTTCTTCAACTGCTGGATGAGGTCGGCGACCATCTTGGTCTCCTGGACGCCCAGCGCAGCGGTCGGCTCGTCCATGATCAGGATGCGCGCGTCGAAATGCACCGCGCGGGCGATCGCCACCGATTGCCGCTGTCCGCCCGAAAGCGCCGCGACTGGCGCATGGAATTTCTGGAAGTTCGGGTTGAGCCGGTTCATCACCTTGCGGGTCGCCGCCTCCATCGAGGCCTCGTCCAGCAGGCCGCCGGCCTGGGTCACCTCGCGGCCGAGGAAGAGGTTGGCGCAGGCATCGAGGTTATCGGCCAGCGCCAGGTTCTGGTAGATCGTCTCGATCCGATACCTCCGCGCGTCGCGCGCGTTGCCGATATCGGCCTTCTCGCCGTCGATCCAGATCTCGCCGGTATCGGCGGCGTAGGCACCGGAGAGCACCTTGATCAGCGTCGACTTGCCGGCGCCGTTATGGCCGAGCAGGCCGACCACCTCGCCCGGATAGAGATCGACGCTGACATGATCGACCGCATGCACGCCGCCGAACGAGACGCAGATGTCGCGCATCTCGACGAGGGGCGTCTTGGCTTGCATTGCCTCGGCCATGTTCCCTCTCAGACTTTCCGGCGCCGCTGATAGAGCTGGTCGACATAGACCGCCAGCACCAGCACCAGGCCGGTGACGATGTTCTGCAGCGAGGCATCGTAGCCCAGCAGCGACATGCCGCTCTGCAGGCTCTGGATCACGATCGCGCCCAGGATCGCGCCGGAGATCGTGCCGGCGCCGCCGGCCAGCGAGCAGCCGCCGATCACCGCCGCGGCGATGGTCTTCAGTTCGTCGAGTGTGCCGATCGAATTGCCGGCCGATTGCAGGCGCGCCGAGGCGATGACGGCCGAGACGCCGCACAGCGCGCCCATCAGCACGAACACCCAGAGCGTCATGCGCTTGGTGTCGATGCCGGCGCGGTCCGCGGCCTCCGGGTTGCCGCCCATGGCGAAGATGTAGCGCCCGAACCGCGTGCGGTTCAGCAGCACCGAGAAGCCGACCGCCAACACCACCACGATCATGACCGGGATGGCGATACCCTCGGAGATGTGGAGACCGCCTTCCGGAATGGTCCAGCCGTTCTGGCTGGCCAGCATGCGCACCGCGCCTTCCGGCATCTCATAGGCGTTCATCGTCCAGGCGAAGGCGAGCACCAGCAGGCATTGCGATCCGACCACCGCCGCCTCCGCCCAGACCGGGCGCACCGGGAAAGCGAAGCGGATCTGCCGCCGCCGGCGATATTGCGCGCCGATCACGATCGCGATGACGGCCAGCGCCGCGACGATCCAGGTGCCGGTCTCGCGCAAGGTGCCGTAGGCGCCGCCGCCCAGCAGCAGGAAGGTCTGGTCGAGCGGCGCCACGGTCTGGCCGTAGGTGACCCACCATGCGGCGCCGCGCCAGATCAGCAACCCGCCGAGCGTCACCACGAAGGAGGGAACGCCGTGATAGCCGATGATGAAGCCGTTGATGGCGCCGAGGAACGCGCCGACGACAATCGCGGCGACGACCGCCAGGATCCAAATCGAGGGATTGCCGAGGCCGACCAGCGGCGGCAGCCAGCGCGCCTGGACCACGCCGATCACCATCGCGGTGACGCCCAGGATCGAGCCGACGGAAAGATCGATCTGGCGGATGACGATAACCAGCACCATGCCGATCGCCATCACCGCCACCGAGGCGGTCTGGATCGAGAGATTGTAGAGGTTGCGCGGCGTGATGAACTTGCCGTCGGAAAGGATGTGGAAGCCGATCCAGATGGCGATCAGGCTGGCCACCATGCCCAGCAGGCGTTCGTCGATCTCGAGGCGCGCGAACAGGCGACGGAACGTGCTCATGGCCGGAAGATGATGCCCCCTGGCTGCGCCGTCTTCGCGCGGCGTTGCCCGATGCTAATGGAATTCCCGGGTGGAAGGTATGCCCACCCTGCCCGTCCTCGCGGACGGGTCAGGGTGGGCGTCGAGATCAGTACGGTCGAAGCCTCAGTTGCACACCGCGACCTTGCCGGCCGGCACGCCCTGGCAGACTTCGTCCTTCTTGATCCAGCCCGCGTCGATCACGACGTTCAAGTTGTCCTTGGTGATCGCGACCGGCTTCAGGAAGGTGGCGTTCATGGTGTTGCCGCCCGGGCTCTTCCACTGCACGGTGCCCGGAACGTCGGCGAGCTTGGTGCCCTTGGCGAGCTGCACGGCGATCTCGCCCGCGGCCTTGCCGAGCTCGCGGGCGTCCTTCCAGACGGAGACCGTCTGGGTGCCGAGCGCCACGCGGTTCAGCGCCGCATGGTCGCCGTCCTGGCCGGAGACCGGGATGCCCTGCAGGCCCTGTGCGGTCAGCGCCGCGACGACGCCGCCCGCGGTGCCGTCATTGGAGGCGACCACCGCATCGACCTTGTTGTCGTTCTGGGTCAGGATCTGCTCCATGTTCTTCTGCGCGTTCTCGGGCTTCCAGCCGTCGGTGTACTGCTCGCCGACCACCTTGATGTCGCCCTTGTCGATCGCGGCCTTCAGCACTTCGAGCTGGCCTTCATGCAGGAAGTCCGCATTGGGATCGCACTGGCAGCCCTTGATGAACACGTAGTTGCCCTTGGGCTGGGCTTTGAACACGTAGTCCGCCTGCATCCGCCCCACTTCCTTGTTGTCGAAGGTGAGGTAATAGGCGCCCGGATTTTCGATCAGGCGGTCGTAGCCGACCACCGGGATGCCCTCGTTCAGCGCCGCGGTGATCGCGGGCTCGATCGCCTTGGCATCCTGCGCCAGCACGATCAGCGCCTTGGCGCCGCCGGCGATCAGGCTCTGCACGTCGTTGAGCTGCTTGGTCGGATCGCTCTGCGCATCGGCGCTGATGTATTTCGCGCCGGCCGCGGCGAGCGCCGCCTTGATCGCCGCTTCATCGGTCTTCCAGCGCTCTTCCTGGAAGTTCGACCAGGAGACGCCGACGATCAGGTCGTCGGCCTTCGCGGCGGTGATCGCCGAGCCGAAGATCGTCGCGGCCAATGCCACCGCCGGCACGGCCAACCGCAAATAGTTCTTCATCAGGGTCCCTCCCATTGGAATTTGACGCCTGCTCGACGCTCAGGCTGCCCCACCCCTTCAAAAGGCTGGCGGCTTGATTTCACAGCCCGTTATTTCTTCGAGCATTGAACTTAATTTGCGGCGGAATGCCGCTGACCGTCAAGCGGATTTACACCGTCTCCCTTCGCCATTCGCAGATGCGATGCGGTGTTTTGCGGCGCAAAATACTGGTGCAGCGCGGAAATTCTGCCGCCGATATCAGCCCCGACGGGCATTGACAGACGCTGTCCTGTCTTTCATTTGTTTTCGCCACTAAACAAATGATGCCTATTCGTCGTACAATTGCGCCATGAACCGGATTTCGCCCGAGCAAAGCGGCTCGCCGACGCGCGACCGCATCCTGAATGCCCTGCGCGTGCACGGCCCGCAGGCGCGGGTCGATCTCGCCTCGATCGTCGAGATGTCGCCGGCGACGGTCTCCGGCGTCACCGGCGAGCTGGTGCGCGCGGGCGCGATGCGCGAGGTGTTCGAGCGCGATGCCGCAGACTCTACACGTGAAGGTGGGGGCCGCGGCCGCGGCCGTCCCAAGGTCACCATCGAGCTGGTGCCGCAGACCGCGCATGTGATCGTCGTCAAGCTCTCGATCAACGAGATCCAGGTGGCGCTCGGCGACTTCACCGGCAGCACCGCGTCGACCCATACCCGCAGTCTCGACACCCGCGCCCTTTCCGCCGCCGAGCTGGTGAAGGCGATCGCCGAGGAGGTCGAGCGCTGCCATCGCGATATGTCGCCGGGCTACGGGCCCTGCCTCGGCATCGGGCTCGCGGTGCAGGGCCTGGTGCGCGATTCCGACGTGCTCGCCTGGAGCCCGGCCCTGAGCGTCCGCGACGTCGACATCGTGCGGCCGCTCGCCGACCGGTTCGGCCTCAGCGTCTATGCGGCGAACGATGCCAACTGCATCGCGCTGGCGATCCGCAACCGGCCGGAATTCCAGAGCATCGACAACATGGCGGTGCTGATGCTCGGCACCGGCGTCGGCATGGGCCTCATCGTCGGCGGCAAGGTCTATGACGGCCGCACCGGCGCCGCCGCGGAATTCGGCCATACCAAGTATCAGATGGACGGTCCGTTCTGCCATTGCGGCCGCCGCGGCTGCATCGAGAGCTTCGTCGGCGACTACGCGCTCTATCGCGATGCCCGCGCCATGCTCGATCTGCCCAACACCGATGCGCTGCACCCTTCCGAGGAGCAGATGCAGGCGCTCTGCGATCTCGCGGCCCGCGGCGATCCGGTGGCGCTCGGCCTGTTCGAGCAGGCCGGCCGCGCGCTCGGCTTCGGCCTCACCAACCTGATCGCGCTGATCAGCCCCAGTCTGATCCTGGTCTCGGGAAGCGGCGTGCGCGCCTATGAATATTTGGAACCGAGCATGCGCCGGAGCCTCGGGGACGCGCTGGTCGAGACCCTGCTCGCCAATACCGAGATCCGCCCCTATCGCTGGGACGAGGACCTGACCCTGCGCGGCATCATCGCCCTGGTGCTGGGCGGCGTCCCGTTCCAGCTCGGCGCATAGCAGCCATATTCGCCGCCCTCTCGACGCCGGCGCGGTCCGCCGCGTAGTCTGCCGCCCTAATGTCGGACAAATGGAGGGTGAGATGGCGGAGAAGAAGCGCGTCGGTCTGATCGGCGCCGGGATGATGGGCCACGGCATCGGCAAGAACATCCTGGCCAAGGGCCACAGCCTCATCGTCCTCGCCCACAAGAACCGGACGCCGATCGAGAGCCTGCTGAAGCAGGGCGCGACCGAGGGCAAGACCGCCCGCGAGATCGCCGAGAAGAGCGACGTCGTCTTCCTGTGCGTCACCGGCTCGCCCCAGGTGGAGGACGTGGTCTACCGCAAGGACGGCCTGCTCGAAGGCGTGCACCAGGGCCTGATCGTCGCCGATTGCAGCACGGCCGAGCCGAGCTCCACCCTCAAGGTCGCGGCCGATATCGCGAAGCAGGGCGGCCGCTTCGTCGACACGCCGCTGACCCGCACGCCCAACGAGGCCGAGGCCGGCAAGCTCGGCCTGATGACCGGTGGAGACGATGCGACCCTCGCCGAATTGCGGCCGATCCTCGACTGCTTCGCCGAAGCGATCATCCATGCCGGCCCGGTCAGCGCCGGCCATCGCCTGAAGCTCATCAACAACTTCATCGCGCTCGGCACCGCGGCGGTCGTCTCGGAAGCGGTCACCGCCGCCGCCAAGGCCAATGTCAGCCTGAAGGCCCTGCTCGACATCGTCGGCGCCGGCGGCGCCAATTCCGTGATGTTCCAGCGCCTGATGAAGGTGCCGCTGGAGAACGACGACACCGCGCTCAAGTTCATGATCGCGACCGCGAGCAAGGACCTGCGCTACTACACGAACATGACCGAGCAGATCTCGGCCACCTCCTTCATCGCGGAATCCGTGCACCAGACTTTCGTTCTGGCGGAGAACCAGGGCTACGCCCAGCGCTTCGTGCCGCGCATGATCGACTTCCTCGCCGGCATGAACGGGATCGACGTCCGTCAGAAGAAAAGCTCGTAATCCCGCGCGATAAAACGCGCGGCTCGAGCGCACCGGCCAAGCCGATCCCTCTTGACTCCCTTCCGCCATCTTGGTCGGATGCCGAGAAGGCCGGTCGGATGGGGGGTCCAATCCTGCCGGGACGGCCGATCCGGCGCGCCAATCGCGCGCCGCACCTTGTTGGGCTCGGTCGAGGGATGGCCGCAGCACCACCACAACAGGAGAGGTTTCATGACACTTCGAACCACGATTCGCGCCGTGCTGGCAGGCTCCGCGGCGCTGACCGCCGCGGCTTTCATCGCCGCCTCGGCGGCCTCCGCCGCCGATATGATCGGCAATTGCGAGTTGACCGGAACCAAGGGCGAGACGCCGATCACGCCCGCGATCGCCGGCCAGCTCACGGTCGAGACCAACCTGCCGGGTCCCGGCTGGTATAACGGCGATACGCCGGACACGATCAAGGACGGCTATGAATATTGCTTCGCCGCCAACATCGCGCACCGCGCCGGGCTCGACAATCTGAAGGTCGTCAACGTCGCCTGGGATGCGCTGGTCGCCGGCCAGACCAAGGACTTCGATCTCGCGCTCTCGCAGATCTCGATCACCGACGAGCGCAAGAAGGTGGTCGACTTCTCGGTCCCCTACTTCTCCTCGGATATCGGCGTGCTCGCGAAGAAGGGCGCCGCGGTCGACGAGAGCTCGATCAAGAAGCTGCGCATCGGCGTGCAGCAGGCGACGACCGGCGCCGACTTCGTCGCCAATACCCTGAAGCCGGAGACGCCGGCCAAGGTGTTCCCGGATACGCCGTCGATGTTCACCGCCCTCCAGGCCGGCCAGGTCGATGTGGCGATGACCGACACCTCGATCGTGCTGGCGCAGGCCGGCCAGTCGAACGGGCTGTTCCAGGTGGTCGGGCAGTATTCGACCGGCGAGACCTATGGCGCCCTCTATCCGAAGGGCTCGGCCAACGAGGAGGCGATCAACAAGATCATCAAGGCGCTGGAAGACGACGGCACCTTGAAGACGCTGGCCGCCAAGTACCTCGCCGCCGCATGGGGCGCGGATCCGACCACGATCCCCTACTTCAAGCCCTGATCGATGACTGATCGTCGAGGCTCCCTCTCGCCGGATCGCGGGAGGGAGCCTCGTTCGCTTTCCGGCATGAGCGCCAGAACCCGTCCCCGGACAACCGGTCGATGAGCGATACCCTTATCCAGCGACGTTCCGAACGCGGCGACCTCTGGCGCACGCCGGTCCCGCCGCGCCCGGGCAGCGACTGGGCGCTGCTGGCGATCGCCGTCGCCCTCGCGATCACGGCGGCCTCCTACGGCACCGGCGCCGCCATTCGCGGCGCGATCGACACCGCCGGCGCGCAATGGCCGATCTTCAAGGACGTCCTCTGGGTCGCCGGCATCCTGCCGATCCTGCTCTTCATCCCGGCATTCCGCGCCTGGAGCGCATCGCAACGGGCGCGCGAGGCGATCACCGCGCAGGACATCGTGCGCGCCCGGGTCGAGGCCGCCGCCGCGCGCGGCCTGGCGTTCCGCACCTTCGGCTATGGCGCGGCCATCGTGCTCATCCTGGCGGTCGGCTTCTTCATCATCGCCAACAAGGTCGCGGTCGGCTTCACCTTCTTCAGCCTGACCTTGATCTGGAGCTCCAAGTGGCTGGTGATCAAGGGCTTCCTCACCAACATCTACATCTTCGTCGTCGCCGAGATCCTGGTGCTGATCTGGGGCCTGGTCGTCGCGATCGCCCGCCTCATCCCAGGCGAGGCCGGACGGCCGATCCGCATGATCTCGATCGCCTATACCGACGTCTTCCGCGGCCTCCCGGCGATCATCAGCATCTATCTGGTCGGGTTCGGCCTGCCGCTGACCGGGCTTCCCTTCATCAAGGACCTGCCGCCGGAATGGTACGCCATCCTGGCACTGACCTTGACTTATGGCGCCTATGTCGCCGAGGTCTATCGCGCCGGCATCGAGAGCATCCACTGGAGCCAGACCGCCGCCGCGCGCTCGCTCGGCCTGGGCTTCGGCCAGACTTTGCGCTTCGTCGTGGTGCCGCAGGCGGTGCGCCGGATCATCCCGCCGCTGCTCAACGACTTCATCAGCCTGCAGAAGGACACGGCGCTGGTCAGCGTGATCGGCACGATCGACTCCTTCAACCAGGCGAAGATCATCGCCAGCAACCACTTCAATCTTTCCTCGGTGACGACCGTCGCCTTCCTCTTCGTGCTGATCACGATCCCGCAGACCCGCCTGGTCGATCGCCTGATCGAGCGCGACCAACGCCGCATGCGCGCCGGCGGCTAGACACGCGGTTAACCAAGGGGCCGACATGCCGCTGATCGAGATCAACCAGGTCATCAAGCGCTACGGCGCCGTCGAGGTGCTGAAGGGCCTGAACATGCAGGTCGAGCAGCATCAGGTCGTCTGCCTGATCGGCCCGTCGGGCTGCGGCAAGTCCACTTTGCTCCGCTGCATCAACGGGCTGGAGACGATCGACGGCGGCGAGATCCGCCTGCACGGCGACCGCGTCACCGGGCCGGGCGTCGATCTCAACGCGCTGCGGCGCGACGTCGGCATCGTGTTCCAGAGCTTCAATCTCTTCCCGCACATGACGGTGCTGGAGAACGTGGTCCTCGCCCCGGTGCAGGTGCTCGGGATGGCGCGCGCCGCCGCCGAGGAACGCGCCATGACGCTGCTGAAGCGCATCGGGCTCGAGCAGAAGGCGAAGGAATATCCCGACCGCCTCTCCGGCGGCCAGCAGCAACGCGTCGCGATCGTCCGCGCGCTGGCGATGGATCCGCTGGTCCTGCTGCTCGACGAGATCACCTCGGCGCTCGACCCGGAGCTGGTCTCCGAGGTGCTGAACATCGTGCGCGACCTCGCCCGCGAGGGCATGACCATGCTGCTGGCGACCCACGAAATGGGCTTCGCGCGCGAAGTCGCCTCCAAGGTCTGCTTCCTGCACGGCGGCATCGTGCACGAGGAAGGCCCGCCGGAGCAGATCTTCGGCGATCCCAAGGACGAGCGCACCCGCTCCTTCCTGAAGCGCATCATCGAGGCGGGCAGGCTGTAGCCCACCGCGGTCCAATGCGCCTAGCCCGCCGTCGGCGCTCCCGCGGTCTTCGCGTCCAGCGCATCCAGCGCCGCCTGCAGGGCCTTGATCGTGCGCGCCGCGGTCTCGCGGTCGATGACATCGAGATCGACGAACACATCGATGCCGGTTTCGTGCTCGCTGATGACCCGCGTCCGTTGCGTCAGCTCGCCGAGCAGTCCTTCCACCGCATAGGGCACGACCGGCCGGGCGATGCCCTTCATGCTGATCGGGGCCAGCGGCTTCGCCCGGATCAGGTCCCGGACATGGCTGTAGGCCTCGTAGCTCAGCACGATGCCGTTCGGCTCGGCGATCGATTGCAGCCGCGCCGCGAGATTCGCCTCGGCGCCGATGATCGTATAGTCCATGCGATCGACGCTGCCGAAATTGCCGACGTTGCAGTAGCCGGTGTTGATCCCCATCCGGGCGCGGAACGGCAGCTCGATGCCGCGCTGCCGCCAGAGCGCGTTGAGCTCGTGCAGGCGCCGCTGCATGTCGACCGCCATCATCAGGCAGGCCTTGGCATCCTCGGCGATGCCCTTGGTCTCGGGATCGCCGAAGAAGACCAGCATCGCGTCGCCGATGAACTTGTCGATCGTGCCGCCGTGGAACAGCGCGATCTGCGACATCTCGGTCAGGTATTCGTTGAGCAGGCTGGTCAGCTCCTCCGGCTGCATCCGCTCGGTGGTGCCGGTGAAGTCCATGATGTCGGAGAAGAAGAT
>DASZYM010000416.1:0-2551 GCA_035545355.1 Dongiaceae bacterium | reverse complement strand
TCCTCGCCACATTCTCCGCGGTCGTGCCCATGGAGATATAGGCGGCGGGCAGGCGCTCGTTCAGCGCCGGGTTGGGCATCGGGTTGAAGCCCATCATCGGCACGCGGGTCATGCTCTCGACCCCGGCGCAGATGAAGACGTCGCCGGCGCCGATCGCGATCGCACCCGCTGCGGAATGGATCGCCTGCATCGAGGAGCCGCAGAAGCGGTTGATCGTGGCGCCCGCCACCGATTGCGGCAGGTCGGCGATGAGATCGATCAGGCGCGCGACGTTCAGGCCCTGCTCGCCTTCGGGGAAGGCGCAGCCGAGGAGCAGGTCCTCGATGTCCTTCGGGTCGATCCCGGTCTGGGCGAGCAGCGCCTTCACCACGGCGGCGGCGAGATCGTCGGGCCGCACCTTGGTGAGCTCGCCCTTATTGGCGAAATGGAAGGGCGAACGGATATAGCCGGCGATCACGGCTTCTTTCATGAAGTTCTCTCCTGCCCCTTGGGGCTCACTGGGGCCGCGGCGGCGGCCTCGTCGATCAGGATCTTCTTCTGGATCTTGCCGACCGCCGTCTTCGGCAGGTCGGCACGGAACTCATATTGGGTCGGCAGCTCGATCTTCGAGAGCCTGGACTCGAGGAAAGCCGCCAGTGCCTCGGCGCTCAGCGTCTCGCCTGCCTTCAACGTGACGATCGCCTTCACGGTCTGGCCGCGATAGGCATCGGCGACGCCGATCACCGCGCATTCGCGCACGGCGGGATGCTGGTAGATCGCTTCCTCGACCAGGCGCGGATAGACCTTGAAGCCGGAGCAGTTGATCATCTCCTTCAGGCGGTCGGTGATGAAGACATAGCCGTCCTCGTCCATATATCCGACATCGCCGGTATGGAGCCGGCCGTCCTTGATGACTTCGGCGGTGGCCTCCGGCCGGTTCCAGTAGCCCATCATGACCTGGGGACCGCGGAAGCAGATCTCGCCGGTCTCGCCGGGTTTCAACAGCGTCGTGCCGTCGTCGATCGAGACGATCTCGCAGACCGTGCCGGGAATGGGAAGGCCGATCGAGCCCGGCCGCGAGCCCTGTCCCGGCGGGTTGATGCAGACGACCGGCGAGGCCTCGCTGAGGCCATAGCCTTCCAGCAGATGCGCGCCGGTCTTGGCCTCGAAGGCCTTCGCCACTTCGAGCGGCAAGGGCGCGCCGCCGGAGATGCAGATCTCCAGCGAGGAGAGATCGTAATTCTCCGCACCCGGCGTGTTCAGCAAGGCGTTGTAGAGCGTCGGGACGCCGGCCATGGCATTGGGATGCTTGCGCGCGATCAGGCGCAGCAGCTTCAGCGCCTCGAAGCGCGGCTCCAGCAGCATGCAGGCGCCGAAGGCCAGGGTCAGGTTCATCACGCAGGTCATGGCGAAGGCATGGAACAGCGGCAGCACGCCGACGATCCGCGTCTCCGGCCGATCCATCGCATGGAACCAGAGCCGGATCTGCTGGGCGTTGATGGTGATGTTGGCGTGACTGAGGGCGGCACCCTTCGGCACGCCGGTCGTGCCGCCGGTATATTGCAGCACCGCCACCGTGGTCGCGGGATCGATCCGCGGCAGCGCGATCGCGCCGTCATTGTCGAGCAAGGCCTTGGCCGGGACGCAGCGCTCGTCCTCCGGCATATGCGCGATCGACTTGCGCATGATCAGCGGGAACAGGAGATGCTGCGGGAAGGGAAGCTGGTCCGCCATCGGGCAGACGACGATGCGCTTCAGCCGGGTCTTGTCGAGCATCGCGGCGATCTTCGGCAGCAGCACCGCGAGGTCGAGCGTGACCATGACGTCGCATTCGGAATCCGCGATCTGGCGCGCGATCTCCGGCTCGACATAGAGCGGGTTGAAGTTGACGATGACGCCGCCGGCCTTGAGTCCCGCATAGTAGAAGACGACGAACCACGGACAGTTCGGCAGGAAGAGGCCGAGCTTCATGCCGGGCTTGAAGCCGGATTCGATCAGCCCCTTGGCGGCGCGGTCGGAAAGGTCCTTCACCTCGGCATAGGTGAAGCGGCGGTCCTGGAAGTCGATGCAGTCATGGTCCGGGTATCGCGCCGCGGATTCCTCCAGCAGCGCGAAGACCGGCTTGGGCTCGAGCGGTGCCGCCCAATCCACCTCGGGCGGGTAGTGCTTCAGCCAGGGATGAGCCGGCGCGGCGGGATCCATGGACACTCCAGGCAAGGCCGGCCGAAATTTTCGGGGCGGCGGCGAGAAAGTTTCCCATTCTCAGGATTTGAAGGCAAACCAATGGTTAACGCCGATCACCGCCGCGGCGCGAAAACGGATGGAAGTCCTACAACGAAACCGATATAGCTCCCGCCGGTCCCTCCCGGATTCGAACATCGTCCATGAGCTTCCAGGCTTTTCACGACAGCATCGTCTCCGATGACCTCCGCCGCATTGCCGGCGCCTGGGCCGCGGCCCGGGGCAGGCGTTTCATGCCGGCCTGGAAGGATTTCGACCCGGTGCCGATCGGCCCCCAGCTCCGCCTGGTCTGGGCCTGGAAGTACGACCACGTGACGCAGGGCTTCACCGG
>DASZYM010000415.1:0-5556 GCA_035545355.1 Dongiaceae bacterium | reverse complement strand
GCCGACAGCCCGCGATGCGGATGCTTCACATAGGCGAAGAAGCCGCCCGAGGAGACCAGCTCATAGCCGAGATCGTTGCGCGAGAACGCCGCCTGCAAGGCGAGCAGGCGGTCGGCCAGCATCTCTGTGATGCCTTTGCGCCAATCGTCGAGATGCTGCAGCCCGTAGAGGCCGGCGAGCTGGCCGATGCGCGGCGCGCAGATCGCGACGCAGTCCATCGCCTTGGCGATCTCGGCGTTGAGCTTCGGATCGGCGACGATCGCGCCGACGCGATAGCCGGGCAGCGAGAAGGATTTCGAGAAGCTGTAGAGATGGATCAGCGTCTCCGGCCAGTCCTTGTCGCCGAAGAGGTCGTGCGGCTGCGGCCAGCCCGGCATGAAGTCGCGATAGGTCTCGTCCAGGACGAAGGCGATCTTCCTGCGCTTGCAGAGTTCGTAAGCCGCGCGGATCTCCTCCGGGGGATAGATCGCGCCGGTCGGATTGTTCGGCGAGATGAGAACGAGCGCGCGGGTCTTCGGCCCGATCAGTTTCTCCGCCGTCGCGAGATCGGGCGAAGCGGGGTTATCCTTGGCATGCGGCAGCAGCACCGACGTCACGCCGGTCATGTCCAGCCACATGCGGTAATTGAAGTAATAGGGCGAGGTCATGATGATCTCGTCGCCCGCCTTCGCCAGCGCATTGGTCACCAGGCAATAGGCCTGGTTGCAGCCCGCCGTGATCAGCACCTGGTCGGCATGCGTCGCGCCGCCATAGCGCCGGTCGATGTCGGCGGAGAGCGCCGCGCGCAACGCAGGGATGCCCTCGATATCGGCATAGCGCGAGGTCTGTGCCGCGCCGACGATGTCGCGCAGATGATCGGTCAGCGCCGGCGCCGGCGGATAGCCGGGCGCCGCCTGGCTGAGATCCACCAGCGGCTTATCGTCGGGAAAGCTGCGGCCGGAGATCCAGGAGACCGCCTCCGCGATCGGCGGCTCGCCGACGCCGGAGAGCAGGGGATTGATGGTGAAGTTCATTGTCTCGCTCGAAGGGTGAGTCGCACGCCCACCCTGATCGGGGGAGGGAATGGCAGCGCGCTTCTTCCCCCTCCCCCGATCCGGGGGAGGGCAGGGGTGGGGGCAAGGCTGCCGGAGCTCACGATTGCAGCTCTTTGATATCGACGTAGAGATCCAGCGCTTCGGGATTGGCGAGCGCTTCCTTGTTCTTGACCGGCTTGCCATGGACCATGTCGCGCACCGCGAGCTCGGTGATCTTGCCGGATTTGGTGCGCGGGATGTCGGTGACGGCGACGATCTTCGCCGGCACATGGCGCGGCGTGGTGTTGGCGCGGATCTGCGCCTTGATCTTGTCGCGCAAGGCGTCGTCCAGCTTCACGCCCTCGCGCAGGCGCACGAACAGGACCACGCGCACGTCGTTCTGCCAGTCCTGGCCGATGACGATCGATTCGAGCACTTCCGGCAATTGCTCGACCTGGCGATAGATTTCCGCCGTGCCGATGCGCACGCCGCCGGGATTGAGCACCGCGTCGGAGCGGCCGAACACGATGATCCCGCCATGCTCGGTCAGCTCGACATAGTCGCCGTGATGCCAGATGTTCGGATAGCGCTCGAAATAGGCGGCGCGGTATTTCATGCCGCCGTCGTCGTTCCAGAAGCTGACCGGCATCGAAGGAAAAGGCCGGGTGCAGACCAGCTCGCCCTTCTCGCCCCTGACCGGCTTGCCCTGATCGTCCCACACGTCCACCGCCATGCCGATGCCGCGCATCTGGATCTCGCCGCGCCAGACCGGTCCGGTCGGGTTGCCCAGCATGAAGCAGGAGACGATGTCGGTGCCGCCGGAGATCGACGACAGGCACACGTCCTGCTTCACCTTGTGATAGACGTAGTCGAAGCTTTCCGGCGCCAGCGGCGATCCGGTCGAGGTGATCATCCGCACCGTCGAGAGGTCGTGCGTGCGCTTGGGCTCGATATTCGCCTTGGCGCAGGCATCGATATACTTCGCTGAGGTGCCGAACATAGTGCACTTCTCGGCCTGGGCATAGTCGAACAGGATGTTCCCGTTCGGCGCGAAGGGCGAGCCGTCATAGAGCAGCAGGGTGGCGCCCGAGGCGAGGCCCGTCACCAGCCAGTTCCACATCATCCAGCCGCAGGTGGTGAAGTAGAACATCCGGTCGCCCGGCCGGATGTCGCAATGCAGCCGATGCTCCTTGAGATGCTGCAGCAGCGTGCCGCCCTGGCCGTGCACGATGCACTTGGGGACACCCGTCGTGCCCGAGGAATACATGATGAAGAGCGGGTGGTTGAACGGCACCCGCATGAAATGGATCTCGCGGCCGGTCTGCTCGTTCAGCGCCTCGCGCCACAGTTTGGCGCGCGGCATCTGCGAGATGTCGGGATGGCTGTCGAGATAGGGGACGACCAGCACCTGCTGCACGCTGGGGAGCTTCTGCAGCACCTCGGCGATGCGCGGCAGCGAGTTCTGCTGCTTGCCGTTATACCAATAGCCGTCGGCGGTCAGCAGCACCTTGGGCTCGATCTGGCCGAACCGGTCGAGCACGCCCTGCACGCCGAAATCCGGCGAGCAGGAGGACCAGATGCAGCCGATCGCGGCGGCGGCCAGCGCGCCGATGATGCTTTCCGGCATGTTCGGCATGAAGCCCGCCACCCGGTCGCCGGGTTCGAGGCCGAGCCAGCGGAGATATTGCGCAAGGCGTGCGACATCGTCCCAGAGCTCGGCATGGGCGACGCGGCGCTTCACCTTGTCCTCGCCCCAGAACACCAGCGCGTCGCGCGGATTGCCCTTCGAAGAGCGCAGCAGGTTCTCGGCCCAGTTGATCTCGGCATTGGGGAAGAACTGCGCGCCGGGCATGCGGTCGCCGTCGATCAGCGCCGGACGGCCCATCGTGCCGATCACGTCGCAATAGCGCCAGAGCGAGGTCCAGAACTTCTCGATCTCCCGGGTGGACCAATCCCAGAGCGCATCGGTGTCCTTGAGGCCGACCATCCAGTCGCGCGCCACCTGGGTGCGGAACTTGGTCATGTGGGCGGCGGCGATCGCCGCCTCGCTCGGCCGCCAGAGCGGCGCGGTGGACGGGTCCGAACCCGACAGCAAAAGTCCCTGCTGGGACGGTTCCGACATGCTCTTGTCCCTCAAAGATCAGATGGGAAGGATCGAATTGGCCAGGGCCGGGAATTGCGTCTAATCTGCCCAGCGAGCCTCGTGCTTGACAAGACCAAACCCGACACTTCCTTGAGTCCTTCCGTCAATCCCTTTTCGGCTTCGGCCGGCCGCTCCGGGACAAATCCGGGGGCGCATCAAGGCTCGGTTCATCCGCTCTGGGCAGTGCTGCTGGTGCTCTGCGCCAGCGCCTGCTTCGCCACATTGAGCGCCCAGGTTCGCCACCTGAGCGATCTCGGCATGCATCCCTTCGTCGTCACATTCTGGCGGAACCTGTTCGGCCTGGTCTTCATGATCCCCTGGCTGCTGAAGCACGGGCTCGGCATCCTGAGGACCCGCCGGATCTGGATGTTCACGCTTCGCTCCGCCATCAGCTTCGTGTCGATGGTGACGGGCTTCTGGTCGCTGTCGCTGATGCCCTTCGCCAAGGCGATCTCCATGAGCTTCACCGCGCCGCTCTTCGCCACCGTGCTGGCGGCGACGGTGTTGAAGGAACGCGTGCGGGCGCGGCGCTGGACGGCGACCGTCGCCGGCTTCGTCGGCGTCCTGATCGTCCTGCATCCCGAGGATGCCGGAATCGGCTTCGGCGAGGCGCTCGCCTTGTTCGCGGCCTGCCTGAGCGCCGTGGTCTCGATGATCGTGAAGAACCTGTCGCGCACCGAAAGCTCGCAGGCGATCGTGACCTATATGGTGCTGCTGCTGACGCCGATGTCGCTGGCGGTCGCGCTCCCGGTCTGGAGCTGGCCGCCTTCGAACGAGTGGTGGCTGTTCATGGTGGGGATGGGCCTCGCCGGCACGCTGGGCCATCTCTGCTGGGTCCGGGCGCTCAGCCTGGCCGAGGTGTCGCTGGTCGTGACCTACGACTACGTGCGGCTGCTCTTTGCCGCGATCATCGGCTATTTCGCCTTCAGCGAGCTGCCGGGACCGCATACCTTCGTCGGCTCGGCGATCATCGTCGGCTCCGGCATCTACATCGCGCGCCGCGAGGCACAGCTCCATCAATCGGCCGCGGCGCGGGCGGTCGCGGTCTCCGCCGACCCGATCTCCACGCCGCCGAAGCCATGAACCGCCGGTGGAACGCATGCGCGCCCAACACCAAGGGCGCGCCTCGTCGCGGCGAGAGCCCGGCGCGAAGCGCGGCTGAAACGCGCCGGCGATAGCGACGCCGTGAAAACGGAAGCAATCGCGGCGGAGCGGCCGTGGACGTGAGTTCGGGACCACACGTCTGGAATCGCGCTTGCATGTTAGAACAAAAAGCGTACTCTCGGCGTTCTCTCTCTTCAGAAAATCTGTTGTGATCGTATCAAGCACTTGGGAACGCGGAGAACGATTCCCAAGTTGTTGGGCCTGTGATTCAATCGCACGATTGAGAGCTCAAATAAGGTATGAATTGTGATGCAGACAAAAACAGCGGCTGAACTCGCGGACCTGCTTGAAAAGGCACGGAACGTTCAGATGACGCCGGCGGACAAAGAAGCACAGCGCCGAAGCTTCGCCTACGGGAACGCGAACATCGAAAATGAGCGCGTTACCAAGGAGACCGTCGCTAGAGAGGCTGAGCGATTGGGAAATGCTGCCCGTGACAAGCGGTGAGCCTACGGCGAGACATAGTAAGGCCGAAGTTGCTTCGCTTGTCAGCGACGAAGATGAACGTGCGAAGTTAGAGGCACGTAATGCGCTTCAGCAATTTGATCTCGTTCTAAAGCTCATCAGCGATTCGCTCTCACAGACTGAGCGTCCATTCAAGCTTCGCCCATCAATGATACAGAGCCTTCACAGAGAGGCTCTGAATGGCCTCAGCCAGTTCGCTGGAAACTGGCGCCCTGCGGGAGTGGAGATAGGCCAGAGCAAACACACGCCGCCGGGAGCACACCTCGTCGCCGAGCTGATTGAGAACATGTGCGACTACGTCAACGACAACTGGAGCGCTAAATCTCCAATACATCTTGCCGCATATATCATGTGGCGACTTAACTGGATCCATCCGTTGATGACGGCAATGGACGAACGTCGCGCGCAGTCTCATATCTCGTGCTGTGTGTTAGGAGGTGGCATGGCACTACCAGGGCGAAATACAATTCCCGAACAAATTTCGACCAACAAGGAGCCTTACTACAAGGCTCTTGAGCGCGCCGATGAGGCAGATAGAGCTGGAAATGTTGATGTGTCAGCGCTCGAGGCGCTGATGAGCGATTATCTAGCCGCCCAGCTGGTTGGAATCTTCAACTCGGTTCAAGCGAATAACGTCGCTGAAGAGCACGTACCAAAGCTCCATTAGTCCGCCAGCGCGCGCTTCAGCGTCTCGCGGGCCTTGGTGCGGTGGTCGTCGGTGATGTAGCGGGCGACGCTGCGGATCGCGGCGTAGAGCACCGTCGCGTCGTC
>DASZYM010000414.1:0-4382 GCA_035545355.1 Dongiaceae bacterium | reverse complement strand
TTCTGATCTCGATCCTGGTCGGTTTCGTCCGCGCGCTCCATGTCGGACAACTCCTCGGTGAGCGGAAGCGTGCGGGGAGGCCGGCGTGCGCCGGCGGCCTCGAAAGCGGGCTGATGGAGAAAACCGCTGCGCTTCGGCGGGGTTCCCACGAAAGCAGCGCCCCCCGGCGCCATAGTCGGAACTGCGACGATTCCCGCACATTTCCCCAGGATGCCCTCGCGCCCAGCCGTGATTGTCGATTCCCGCCGCCGCCGGCACATGGCGCGCGCCAACGAGCACGGCTCGAAGAAGGCGGTGTATGCCGCCTTGGCCGGCAACCTGACCATCGCCGTCACCAAATGCGCCGCGGCCTGGCTGACCGGCAGCGCCGCGATGCTCAGCGAAGGCGCGCATTCGCTGGTGGACAGCGCCAACGAGGTCCTGCTGCTCTACGGCATCAAGCGGGCGGCGCGTCCGCCGGATCTCGCGCATCCGTTCGGCCATGGACGCGAAGCCTATTTCTGGAGCTTCATCGTGGCGCTGCTCTTCTTCCTGCTGGGCGCCGGCGTGTCGTTCTATGAGGGCGTCGAGCACGTCCTGCATCCCCAGGCGATCGGCTGGTTCAGCGTCACTTACGCGGTCCTCGGAGTCTCAGCCCTATGCGAAGGCTATTCCCTCAATGTCGCGCGCCGCGAGTTCGCCGAGCAGAAGGGCAAGCTCGGCTATCTCGATGCGATCCGCTACAGCAAGGATCCTTCGGTCTTCACCGTTCTCCTGGAGGACAGCGCCGCCATCGCCGGCCTGGCGATCGCCTTCCTCGGAATCCTGGGGACGCAGCTCCTGGGTGAACCGCGGCTGGACGGAATGGCCTCGATCGGGGTCAGCCTGGTTCTCGCGGTCATGGCGATATTCCTCGCCTACGAGACCAAGAGCCTGCTGATGGGCGAGCCCGCCTCGCCGCGGCTGGAGGCGGCGATCCTCCAAGCGGCTGCGGCCGATCCGGCCGTGCGCGCGGCCAACGGCGTCTTCACCGTCCATCTCGGCCCCGACCAGGTCGTTGTCGAGCTCAGCCTCGAGTTCGAGCCCGAGGCGCGCGCCGTCGAGATCGAGGACGCGGTGGAGCGCATCGAGGTCGCGGTCGTGAACGACTATCCGGAAGTGGCGGCCCTGTTCGTGAAGCCCCAATCGGCGGAGGAATGGCGCGCGCGCCATAGCCGGATCGAGGCGGAATCCGATCCTGAACTCCGCGCGCGGGCCGCGCGGCGCCATTCGCTGCGCGAGCGATATCGCGCCGAAGCCGACTGATCTTCGCCCATTGGCCTTTCAGGAAACGATGCGGGCGCAGATCGGCGCTCTAACATCGGAAAATTCCTAGTCTAAAATGTACACTTTAGTTCTCACTTATCACGCCCCAGCCGGGCTCAGCTCAGCTCGATGGCCGCGATGGGCAGGGGTGACAGCAGCCCCTCTACCCCCACGACGTCGTTTTTCTGTGCGCGTCTCTCCGGCAAATTCCGTCCGCCTTGGCCCCGAAGCCCCTCCGGCAGTGTGATCGTCGTGCCTTCCCAGAAGGCGGCCGGCACGCTCGGTGCTTTGGCGCCGAGCAGCGGCTGCGCCATCCATCGCGGCGCCAGCACCAGCAGCGCCGCATCATCGACCCGCCGCAGGAAGGCGACGATGTGCTCCGCACGCGGGCCGGCGACGGCGACCGGCTCGTAGCTGCCTTCGGAGAAGAGGCGCGGCTGTCGCCTGCGCGCGTCGAGGAGCTTCGCGATCAGCGCCTGCTTGATGCGCCCGTCGCGCCAGTCCGGCAGCAAGGCATCGATCGACCTATCCGCCTGCATCGCGTTCGTGCGCGCCTCGAAATCGACCGGCCGCCGATTGTCCGGATCGACCAGGCTCAAATCCCAGAACTCCGTGCCTTGGTAGAGATCGGGCACGCCCGGCACGGTCAGCCGCAGCAGCGTCTGCGCCAGCCCGTTGATGGCGCCGGCCGCCGCAATCCGGTCGGCAAAGCGCCCGAGCTCGGAACCCGCGGCTTGCAGAAGCTGCGCGAGATAGTCGAGCGCCGACCGCTCGAATCCCTCGTCCGGCCGCTCCCAGGAGGTCTGCTGCTTCCCCTCGCGCAGCGCCTTCACCAGCCAGGCGGAGAGCCGCTCTTGATAAGTCGCCATGCCGTCTTGCTCGAGCGGCCAAGCGCCGATCACGGTCTGGAGGATCATCAGCCCGACCTTGGGATCGGGCGGCGGCAACGCGGCGAGCCAGCGCCGCGCCTGCCCAGCCCATTCTTCGGCCATCTCGCTCAGCACCGCGAGCCGCGCCCGTACATCCTCGCCGCGCTTCTGATCGTGGGTCGCGGTCGCCAGCATCGCGGCCGGGAACCGCTCGCGCCGATGCGCGGCATCGGCGTGGAAGTCTTCGACCGGGATTGCCAGCAACCCCGGATCGCCGCCGACCTCGTTGCGCGAGATCAGGCGGTGGTAGCGATAGAAGGCGGTGTCCTCGACCGCCTTGGCGGCCAGCGTCGCCGAGAGCTGCCCGAAACGCTGGCGCACCGCGGCGTGCGGGATCGCGCCGCGGATGGCTTCGAGCGCATCCTGCTGCACGCCCGCCTGCCGCGCCCGCTCGATCGCCGCCGCCAGCGCCTCGGTATCGGCCTGGTCGAAGCCGCGCGCATCGCCATAGAGGCGATACCGCCGCATCGCCGCCAGCAGCGCCACCATCGCCGCCGGCTCGATCTCCGCGCCGCTGGCGACCCGCGCGATCGCCATCAGCCGGTCGAGCTGCTTCGGGAAGAGACGCAGCAGGATCTCGTGCCGCGCATCCTTCGCCACCTCGTCGAAGTCGCGGGTATCGCCGCTGGTCTCCTGCCACAGCGCGGTCAAGGCGGCCTCGCCCCGCGGGTCATGGAGCAGCGCGGCGACGCGATCCATGAAGTCGTAGCCGGTCGTGCCATCGACCGGCCAATCGGCGCTCAGCCGCTCGTCGGAGGCGAGGATCTTCTCGACCACCAGGTAGGGATCACGGCCGTCGCCGGCGGCGCGGAGCGCCTCGCGCAGATGCCGGCAATAGGCGATCGGCGCCGCGAGACCGTCGACATGATCGACCCGCACGCCGTCGATCACCCCCGCGCGCACGAGGTCGAGGATCAGGCCATGGCAGGGCGCGAACACGGCTTCGCGGTCCACGCAGAGCGCCACGAGCTGGTTGATGTCGAAGAATCGCCGCCAGTCGATCCGCCACGCCGCCTCGCGCCAATGGGAGAGGCGATAGTGCTGCCGCTGCAGCAGGTGCGGCAGCGCCTCGCTGCCCGCGATCGTCGCCGGGTCGATCGGAAAGCGCTGGTCGAAATAGCGCAGGATCGGCGCGCCGCGCTCGCGATCGAGCTTGATCTCGCCGCGCGCGATGCAGGCGTCGAGCCGATCGCCGAGCACCGGCAGGAGCAGCTTGCCGTGCAGCTCGGGATCCGGGTCTTCCCAGTCGATGTCGAAGAAGGTGGCATAACGGCTCGATCGGCCATGGAGCAGGACGTCCCACCACCACGGGTTCTCGGCCGTCGCCGCCATGTGGTTCGGGACGATATCGACGATCAGTCCCATATCGTGCCGCCGCAGCTCTTCGGAGAACCGCCTCAGCCCTTCGCGGCCGCCGAGCTCCGGGTTGATGCGGGTGGGATCGACTGTGTCATAGCTATGCATCGAGCCCGGCCGCGCCGCGAGGATCGGCGAGGCATAGACATGGCTGATGCCGAGCTTGGCGAGATAGGGCACGACCGCCCGCGCCTGGTCGAAGGTGAAGTCCTTGTTGAGCTGCAGCCGCATGGTCGCGCGCGGGACGACCTTGGTGGTGCTCATTGCCGACCGTCGAGCAGAGCCAGGAGAGACTTCGCCGGCAACACGTCCTTCGCAACGGGACCGCAGGTGAAGACGCGCTCGCCGCGCGCATCCGGCATCGCGACCGGGGCATCGCCGAAATTCGCTGCCAGCGTCCAGGTTGCGCCGTTCTCCAGCGACCAGCGCGCGATCAGCGCCTGCTTGCCCAGAGCCTCCGCGCCCAGGGAGCGGGTGCCGTCGAGATGCGGGATCAGCCTCTTGCGCCGGATCGCGATCAGGTCGCGGTAGAAGCGCTGCCAATCCCGCGCGGCATCGTCGGCGGCATCGAAGCGCGGCCGGCTGCTTTCATAGGTCTCGATCCGATTCGGATCAGGAATCCGGCGCTGCGCTTCCGGCGTCGCAAAGGCCGGGAATTTGCCGAACTCCTTCCGGCGGCCGTTCTTGACCGCATCGGCCAGCTCGCCCTCGTAATCGGTGAAGTAGAGGAAGGGCGTGCAGTCGCCTACTTCCTCGCCCATGAAGATCAGCGGGATCTGCGGCGCCAGCAGAAGCAGCGACACGCCGACCCTG
>DASZYM010000413.1:0-4791 GCA_035545355.1 Dongiaceae bacterium | reverse complement strand
CCGGCGAGCGCCGAGGAGAAGGCCGTGGTCGAGGGCTATGGCGGAGAGATGCTCTTCACGCCGGGCGACATCGTCTATTCCTCGTCGCATATCATCACCACCGAGCCGCCGAAGATCGCGACCGAGAAGCTGATCGCGCTGTTGGAGGCCGAGGGCCTGGGCTTCGGCGACCTGCGCAAGGCGCTCAAGGAGATGAGCGGCATCCGGGTGCATATCGTCGGCGATACGATCATCGACAGCTACACCCATTGCTCGATGATCGGCGGCATGACCAAGACGCCGACCATCAGCGTGCGCTACGAGGAGAAACAGGATTTCGTCGGCGGCGCCGGCATCGTCGCCAAGCACCTGAAGCATGCGGGCGCCGAGGTCGTGTTCTCGACCGTGCTCGGCGACGATCCCCTGGGCGAGCTGACGCGCAAGGACATGGCCAAGGCCGGCGTCGATTGCCATACCATCGTCGATGCGACGCGGCCCACCACCAACAAGAATGTCATCGTCGCCGGTGGCTACCACCTGCTGAAGGTCGATACCGTCGATAACCGGTCGATCTCGGAGAAGATCGTCGGTCAGCTCCAGCAGCGGATCCGGGACATCCCGGCGGATATCGTCGTGTTCAGCGACTTCCGCCACGGCATCTTCAACCGCAACACCATTCCGCTTCTCACCAAGGCCATTCCCGAAGGCACGTTCCGCGTCGCCGACAGCCAGGTCGCGAGCCGCTGGGGCAATATCCTGGAATTCACCGGCTTCGACCTGCTGACGCCGAACGAGCGCGAGGCGCGTTTTGCGCTGGGCGACCAGGATTCGGTGGTGCGGCCCTTGGGCCTCGAGCTCTACAGCCGCGCGCAATGCAAGACGCTGCTGCTGAAGCTGGGCGAGCGCGGGTTGATGGGCTTCCGGGCCATCCCCGTCAACACGGCCGATTACCCGCGCTCCTTCTTCACCCTCGACAGCTTTGCCGACCGGGTCATCGATGCGGTCGGCTCGGGCGATGCGCTGCTCGCCTATGCGACGCTCTCGCTGTTCAAGTCGAAGCATTCGGTGATCGCCTCGGTGCTGGGCTCGATGGCCGCGGCCGTCGAATGCGAGCATGAAGGCAATGTGCCGGTGAAGCCGGCCGACGTCCTCTCGAAGCTCGACAAGTTCGAGCGCCTGCAGAACTACGCCTGATGGCGGGTCTCAGGATCATCACCGTCGGCTACGGCGTCCAGGGGCGGAAGCGCAAAGCGATCGCCGGCGCCGATTGCGTGGCGGTGGTCGATCCGGTCAGCCCCGAAGCCGATTTCCGCAAGGTCGAGGATGTGCCGCTGGACCGCTACGATGCCGCCTGCGTCTGCACGCCGGATGCGCCCAAGGTCGCGGTGCTCGAGCACCTGCTCGTCCACGGCAAGCATGTGCTGGTGGAGAAACCGCTGCATGTCGAGGACGGCGCCGATCTCGACAGGTTGGAGAGGCTGTCCCGCGACAATAAGGCGGTGCTCTACACCGCCTATAACCACCGTTTCGAGCCGCATTACGTGAAGATGGCGGAGACCATCCGCTCCGGCGTGCTGGGGAAGATCTATCGCTGCCGGATGTTCTACGGCAACGGCACGGCGCGCCTGGTGCGGGATTCCGACTGGCGCGACCAGGGTGCCGGCGTGCTGCCCGATCTCGGCTCGCATCTCTTGGACACCGCGCGCTTCTGGTTGGGCGAGATCGGCGAGGATTTTCGCGTGATCTCCGCCAGCCGCTTCGAGAACCGCGCGCCGGACCATGTGGTGATCGGCTCGGAATCGTCGAAGCCGAAGATCGAGCTGGAGATGACCCTGCTCTCCTGGCGCAATCACTTCACCTGCGACGTGCTGGCGGCGAAGGGATCGGCGCATATCCGCTCGCTCTGCAAATGGGGGCCCAGCAGCTTCACCCTGCGCCGCCGCGTGCTGCCCAGCGGCCGCCCGCCGGAAGAGACCGTGACCTTGACCCAGGACGATCCGACCTGGGCGCTGGAATACGCGCATTTCAAGGCGCTCTGCGCCGCCGGCAAGCCCAGCGATCTCGGCGGCGACCGTTATCTTCATCGCGTGCTCAGCAAATTGAGTGCCGAGGCGATGCGCGAGGCGACGGCGTGACGGTCATCGGGTTCGCCGGCCTGACCCATCTCGGCCTTTGCTCCGGCATCGCCGCGGCGGGGCAGGGTTTCCCGACCATCGGGTTCGATACCGATGCCGCGCTGATCGGCCGATTGAAGGAATCGAAACTGCCGGTGCTGGAGCCGGGTCTCGACGATCTGTTGAAGGCCAACCGCGAGCGCATCACCTTCACCGCTTCCGTCGGTGACCTCGCGCGTTGCGACCTGGTCTATGTCGCGCCCGACGTGCCGACCGACGATCGCGGCGAGAGCGACCTCACGGCCCTGGACGGTCTGCTGAAGCAAGTGCTCGATGCCGTGCGGCCGGACACCGTGGTCGTGATCCTCAGCCAGGTCTCGCCCGGCTTCACCCGCTCGCGGCAGCGGCCGGACCGAATCCTGGTCTATCAGGTCGAGACCTTGATCTTCGGCCGCGCCGTCGAGCGCGCCACCAGGCCCGAGCGTTTCATCCTCGGCGTCGCCGATCCGGCGCGACCGCTGCCCGCGGCCTGGCAGGCGTTCCTCGCGAGTTTCGGCTGTCCGATCCTGCCGATGCGCTTCGAAAGCGCGGAGCTCGCCAAGATCTCGATCAATTGCTGCCTGGTCGCTTCGGTCAGCGTCGCCAACACATTGGCCGAGCTTTGCGAGCGGATCGGCGCCGACTGGTCGGAGATCGCGCCGGCGTTGAGGCTGGACCGGCGGATCGGCGCCTATTCGTATCTTTCGCCCGGTCTCGGGATTGCCGGTGGCAATCTGGAGCGCGATCTCGCGACGGTCGATCGGCTCTCGACCGAGCACGGCACCGATGCCGGCGTCATCCGCGCCTTTGTCGCCAACAGCAGGCATCGCAAGGATTGGGCGCTCCGGACCCTGCAGGAGAATTTCCCGGTGGCGCAGGGCAGGGGCGCTATCGCCGTCCTCGGTCTTACCTACAAGGAAGACACCCATTCGCTGAAGAACTCGGCGTCGATCGCGCTGATCGGCAATCTCGGCGATCAGGCGGTGAAAGCCTACGATCCGGCCGCGCCACAGGTCGAGTTCGGGCCGTCCTTCACCCGTTGTGCCGACGCGGGCTCCGCACTCGACGGCGCCGAAGTACTCTTGATCATGACACCCTGGGCCGAGTTCAATGCGTTGAAGCCGGCCGAGATTGCAAAACGCCTGCATGGCCGGCTGGTGATCGATCCCTTCCGGGTGCTGAAGCCGGCGGAAGCGAAGGCGGCCGGGCTCGATCATCGCACTTTGGGTGTCGCCTGACATGCTGGCCCACCAAAACGCCGTGCCAAAAGCCCCGGCCCGTGCCGTCATCATCGGCAGCGGCTTCGTCGGCGGCGCGATCGCCGCGGCGCTGAAATCATCCGACGTGCCGGTCCTGGCGCTGAAGCGGACCGCGCTCGATCTGTCGGCGGCCGATGCCACGGCCAGGCTCTCGGCACTGCTGAGGCCGGACGATGCCGTGGTCTTCGTCTCCGCCATAGCGCCGGCGAAGAACACCGCGCAGCTCATGGCCAATCTGCGCATGGCCGAGGCGGCGGCTACGTCCTTCGCCGAGAAGCCGCCGGCGCATCTGCTCTATATCAGCTCCGATGCGATCTATGCCGACGACGCCAATCCGGTCACCGAGGCCTCCGCGGTCGCGCCCAGCACCATGCACGGCATGATGCATGCGGCGCGGGAACTGATTTTCCGCTCGGAATATAAAGGCCCGTTCGCGGCGCTCCGGCCGACCCTGATCTACGGCGCCGCCGATCCGCATTCCGGTTACGGCCCCAACCGCTTCCGCCGCGAGGCGATGCAGGGCAAGCCGATCGGAATCTTCGGCGAAGGCGAAGAGCAGCGCGACCATGTCCTGGTGCAGGATGTCGCCGAGCTTGCCCGCCGCATCCTGTTCCACCGCAGCACGGGCGCGCTCAATGCCGTGACCGGCAAGTCCGTCGCCTTCGCCGAAATCGCGCGCCTGGTGGCCGAGCAATTCACCCCGAAGGCGCAGGTCGTTTCGATCCCGCGTCCGGGGCCGCGGCCGCATCTGCTGCACCGCTTCTTCGATGTCACGGCGTGCTATAAGGCCTTCCCGGATTTCCGTTTCACCCTGCCGCCCGAGGGCATCGCCTGCGTGCACGCCGAGTCCATGAGAGCGAAGAATGGCTGAAGTGAACCTGCTTTCGGCTCTGCCGCGCGGCAAACGCAACTTGACGGCGCGCGCCCATGCCAAGACCAACGAGCATATCCGCATCCCCCGCGAATATGGCGAGATGTATTTCGACGGGCCGCGGGAATACGGCTATGGCGGCTATCGCTATGACGGCCGCTGGGTGCCGGTGGCGCAGGATATCGTCCGGCATTTCGGCCTGAAGCCCGGTGACCGCGTGCTCGATATCGGCTGCGCCAAGGGCTTCCTGGTGAAGGATCTGCTGAGCGTCTGTCCCGGCCTCGAAGTCTTCGGCGTCGATGTCTCGCGCTATGCGCTCATGAAATGCGAGCCGGAGGTCGTCGGTCGCCTGCATCTCGGCAGCGCCGACGATCTGCCCTTCCCCGATGGCAGCTTCCAGGCGGTTTTGTCCCTCAACACCATCCACAATCTCGACCGTGCGGGGTGCGTCCGCGCGCTGAAGGAGATCCAGCGTCTCTCCGGCGGCAAGGCCTTCGTGCAGGTCGATTCCTTCCGCACGCCGGAGCAG
>DASZYM010000412.1:0-9853 GCA_035545355.1 Dongiaceae bacterium | reverse complement strand
GCCGGCGGGGCGCTCCTCGACCGGGAAGCCGATCGCGTATTCGTTCTGATAGAGCTCGATCGCCTTGTCGATGACATAGCGGTTGTCGGCGTAATCGGTGTAGCGCCGGTGATCGAAGCCCCAGAGGTCCCATTCCGGCTGGCCGTAGACGATCCATTCCGCCATGGTCTTGCCGGCGCCGCCCGCCTGGCTGATGCCGAAGCTGAACGTGTTGCAGTTGTAGAAATTCTTCAGGCCGTGCTGCGGCCCGATATAGGGATTGCCGTCCGGCGAATAGGGGATCGGCCCGTTGATCACCTTCTGGATGCCGACCTGGCCCAGGATCGGCACGCGGCCGATCGCCGCCTCGATGTATTTCTCCAGCCGGTCGAGATCGTCGTTGTAGAGCTGGAACGAGAATTCCTCCGGAATGCCGTCGATCCAATCGGCCTTGCAGTCCCACTCATAGGGACCGAGCAGCAGGCCCTGGCGCTCCTGGCGCAGGTAATAGGAGACGTCGGGATCGCGCAGCAGCGGCAGCTTCTGCTTCAGCTCGGCGAGCTCGGGGATCTGCTCGGTCACCAGATATTGGTGCTGCATCGAGATGGTCGGCAGGTACTGGCCGACCATCGCGGCCACTTCGCCGGCGCGATAGCCGGCGGCATTGACCACGATCTCCGCGGTCACGATGCCGTTCTTGGTCTCGAGCTCCCACTCTCCCGAAGGCTTCTGCCGGATCGCCTTCACCGGGTTGAAGCGCTGGACGCGCGCGCCCTTGTCCTTGGCGCCCTTCGCAAAGGCCTGGGTGAGCTGCGAGGGATCGATATCGCCGTCGAACGGGTCCCAGAGCCCGCCCTGGATATCGTCGAGCTCGATGAACGGATACTTGTCCTTGATCTCGTTGGGGCCGATCACCTCGAACTCGATGCCCTGCGCGCGCGCCATCGAGCGCACATGGCCGTATTCCTCCATGCGCTCCTTCCGGTGCGCTAGGCGGATCGAGCCGGTGACATGATAGTTGATCGGGTAATCGACCTCTTCGCCGAGCTTCGCATAGAGCTTCGAAGTGTAGCGCTGGTATTTGATGACGTTCCAGGAGGTCGAATAGTTCGGCACGTTGCCGGCCGCATGCCAGGTCGAGCCCGAGGCCAGCTCGTCGCGGTCGAGCAGCAGGCAATCGGTCCAGCCGAGCCTGGTCAGGTGATAGAGCACGCTGGTCCCGACGGCCCCGCCGCCGATGATCACTACGCGGGCATGATCGGACATTAGAAAGCCCCTCTAGACAAAATCGTCATGCCCGGGCTTGACCCGGGCATCTGGTTCCAATCGGCGCGAGATGCCCGGATCAAGTCCGGGCATGACGCTGTATCAATCAAGCCGGCCGCATCGCCTCGCGCGGCAGGCGCACCGGCAGCTTGGCGCGGATCGCGTCATCGACCGCATCCGACACATGCCGCGGATAGTGCTTGGCCAGGATCGCCTTGGTGTTCTTCATCGCGCGGTCGAGGATGGTCGGCCGGCCCTGCTCCACCCAGTCCTTCGGGTTCGAGCGGTCGCCGATGGTCGGATAGACATATTCCGACTGCATCCGCGCCAAGGTCTGGTCGGAACCCAGGAAATGCCCCGGCCCGTTGAGGCAGGTGTCGCGGATCGTCTCCAGCGAGAGCGAATCCTCGGTGACCTCGATGCCTTTGATCGTGCGCTGCGCGGCGCCGATGATGTCGTTGTCGATCAGCAGGCTTTCGAGCGAGAAGCCGAGCAGGCTCGCCTGCATGCCCGCCGATTCATAGATCAGGTTGGCGCCGGCATTGCCGACCAGCGCGTGGTTATAGGCCTTCTCGTAGCCCGATTGCGCATCCGGCATCTTCGCATCGGTCATGCCCGAGGCGGTGCCGCCGGTCAGGTTGTAGAACTGCGCGAGCTGCGCCGAGGCGGCCGAGAGCAGAGCCTGTTCCGGCGAGCCGCCCGACATCGCGCCGGTCCGGAGATCGGAGACGAAGCACCAGGTGCCGAAGATCGCCGGATGGCCCGGCTTGATGGAATTCACATAGACCAGGCCCGCCAGGCACTCCGCCACTTCCTGTGCGATCGCACCGGCCAGAGCCGCCGGCGCGGTGGCGCCCGCCTGGCCGGCGGAGAGCAGCAGCACCGGCATGCCGCCATGCACCGCCAGCTCCAGGCAGCCGCAGGCATCCTGGGCGAATTTCAGCGGCGGCACGACGAAGCAGTTCGACTGGCTGACGAAGGGACGCGCGCGCCACTTGTCCTCGCCGCCGGCGATCATGTGCAGCATCTCGAAGGACTTCTTGAGATGGTCCTGGTGCACCCAGCTCGAGCCGACATGCTTGGTCGTGCCCATCACGCTGGCGTAGCAGGTGTTGAAATCCATCTCCAAGGGATCGGGCAGCTCGCGGCACACGACCGAGCGCTGGAAGAAATGGATATGGTCCAGCGTGTCGACCATGCGCGCGATGTCGTAGAGATCCTTGGTGGTCGATTCCCGGTACTCGCCGGTGATCGGATCGACCATATGCACCGCGGCGCCCGCGGTGCCGAAATAGACCCGCTTGCCCCAGGGCTCCATGTCGTGGCGCGGGTCCTGGCCGAACAGCGGGAAGTTCCGCGCGCAGATCGCCAAAGGGTCCTCGACCAGCGAACGCGGGAAGATCAGGCGGCCCTTGTCGGTCAGCTTCGCGCCGGCCTTGGTCATGTATTCGATCCCGGTCGGGATCGCGTCGGCGATGCCGATCTGCTCCAGGATATTGAGCGCGGTGTTGTGGATCTTGAGGATGTCGCCGTCGGAGAGCGGCTTGTAGCGTCCGCCTTCCATGCCGGCCCGCACCGGCCGCTCGTTCTCCTTCAGCGGCGCCGCGCGCAAAGCCCGTCGCGCCTCGCGTCCGCCGCGCCGCGCCCCGGTTTCGGGCCGCGGTGCCTCGGCTTGAACGTCACTCATGGCTCAGATCCTCACAGAATACTGATTTTGGGCGATAATCCTGGTCCCCGGGCAGCCCGACAAGAGAGGCTTTTTCATCGACTGATGAAATAGATTCATGTTAGGTCAAGCCATGGCCAAGCGCGCTTTGCCCTCCCTGACCGCCCTCCGCAGCTTCGAGGCCGCCGCCCGGCATCACAGCTTCCGCCGGGCCGCCGAGGAGCTCGGCATCACCCAGTCCGCAATCAGCCATCAGGTCGCGGCACTCGAGGATGCGCTGAAGGTGACCCTGTTCCGCCGGGTCTCGCGGGGCATCGAGCTGACCGAGGCCGGCGCGCAGTTCTATCCCTACTTGCGCGACGGCTTCGACCGCATCGCCCAGGGCGCCGCCTTGGTCAGCCGCGCCGAATTGGGCGGCGATCTCACGGTCCAGGTCTATATCACCGTCGCGGTGCGCTGGCTGATCCCGCGGCTGCATCTCTTTCAGGCGCGGCATCCCGGCATCCTGGTGCGCTTCCACACCCGCGACTTCCACTGGGAGTTCGATCCCGCCTTCGCCGATGTGGGCATGATCTCGACCACCAAGCCGGACAGTCCCGAACTCGCCTATACGCATCTGTTCGATGCGCGGCTGATCCCCGTCTGCACGCCCAGCGTCGCGCAGGCCGGCATGGGCATCCGACAGCCGGCGGACCTGGTGAACCACGCGCTGCTGCAGGTCTATACCGCGCTCGAAGACTGGCATGTCTGGCTCGATGCCGCGGGACTCCCGCAGCTCAAGGGGCGTTCGGCGGCGAAGTACGACACCTATCTGCTGGCGATCGAAGCCGCGATCGACAATCAGGGCATCGCCCTGGTCCCGCATTTCCTCGCCGCCCCCGACATCAAGAGCGGCCGCCTGGTGCAATTGTTCTCGGTCGACGTGATGCAGCCCGCGCGCTGGTACCTCACCTGCCTCAAGGAGCGCGCCGACGAGCCGCGCATCCGAAGGTTCCACGAATGGCTGATCGATCTGATCGATGAGGATCCGGTGCTGGCGCCGCGAAGGGCGGCGGCGGAGTAGCGACCGTCATCGCCGGGCTTGACCCGGCGATCTCGTGCCGAGTAGGCAACAGATGCCCGGGTCACGCCCGGGCATGACGTGAAAGGGGAGACCCATGACCATCGGCGTCGGCGGCAAGACCAAGGAAGAGGCCTTAGCCAAACTCCAAAACATGACGGGCGGCGCAAAGCCGATCGGCCTCGACGAATACCGCGCGCGCATCGCCAAGGCGCAGGCCTATATGCGCGCCAACAAGATCGACGCCGTCTATCTCAACGCCGGCAGCAGCCTGCTCTACTTCACCGGCGTGCATTGGTATCCGAGCGAGCGCATGGTCGGTGCCATCCTTCCCGCCTCCGGCGCGCTCGAATACCTCGCGCCCAAATTCGAGGAAGGCACGCTCAACGACTTCATGGCGGTCAGGGGCGCGGTCAATTGCTGGGAGGAGCATGAGAGCCCGACCCAGCTTTTCGTGAAGCTGCTCGACCGCCTGTGCCCCTCCGGAACCGCCAAGGTCGGCATCGACGAGAGCACGCCCTTCTTCCTGTTCGACAAGATGCGGCGCCTCGGCAACCGCTTCGACTTCTTCGATGCGAAGGACGTCACGGCGCATTGCCGCACCCGCAAGTCGGCGAACGAGATCGCGCTGATGCAATGCGCCAAGACCATGACGCTCGAGGTCCACAAGGCCGCCGCCTCGATCCTGCATGAGGGCATCACCACGACCGAGGTCACCGCCTTCATCGAGCAGGCGCATCGCAAGGTGGGCGCGCCGGGCTCGATCTTCTGCATCGTGCTGTTCGGTCCGGCCACGGCCTTCCCGCACGGCGTCAAGGATCCGCAGATCCTGAAGCAGAACGACGTGGTGCTGATCGATACCGGCTGCAAGGTGCACGACTACCTCTCCGACATCACCCGCACCTATGTCTTCGGCGAGCCCAACGAGCGCCAGCGCAAGTTCTGGGACATCGAGAAGGAGGCGCAGGCCGCCGCCTTCGCCGCGGCGCAGCTCGGCGTGCCCTGCGGCGAGCCGGATCGGGCCGCGCGCCGCGTGCTGACCGGTCACGGCCTCGGCCCCGACTACAAGCTGCCCGGCCTGCCGCACCGCACCGGCCACGGCATCGGCCTCGACGTGCATGAATGGCCCTATCTGGTCGGCAGCGACGAGACGCCGCTCGACGTCGGCATGTGCTTCTCGAACGAGCCGATGATCTGCATCCCCGGCGAGTTCGGCATCCGCCACGAGGACCACTTCTACATGACGGAGAAGGGCCCCAAGTGGTTCACCCAGCCGGCGCACAGCGTCGACGACCCGTTCGGATTGAAGGCATGAGCGACGTCCGCTTCACCGAGACCGATCCGATCCTGCGCATCTTCGACGAGGCGAAAGCCAAGGAGTTCTATGTCGGCTTCCTCGGCTTCACCCTCGATTGGGAGCATCGCTTCGGCGACAACTTCCCGCTCTATGCGCAGGTGAGCCGCGCGGGCCTGGTGCTGCATCTCAGCGGCCACCACGGCGACGGGACGCCGGGCTCCGCGATCTTCGTCCGCATGTCCGGGATCGACGCCTACCACGCCGAGCTCAAGGCCCGCGACTACAAGCACATGAAGCCGGGGATCGAGGACATGCCCTGGGGTCGGGTCATGACCGTGATCGACCCCTTCGGCAACACGATCCGCTTCTGCGAATCGGCTAAAGCTCAGGGATAAGCGTCCGCGCCAGCCGCCGGTTGGCCGAGATCGCGATCTCCAGGGTCAGCACGCGGCGGCGGTTGCCGTTGAGCCTGCCCTGGGGCGCCGGACGGACGATCTCGCCGCCATGGGCGTCGGCGACGATGAGGCCGCAATCGACCGGCAGGATGTCGCGCGGGAAATCCGGCTCGACCGCGAAGAAGAAGCGGTCGCAGAACTCGAGATATTCGGGCCATTTCCGGTCCGACTGGAAATCGGCGCGGCCCGACTTCACCTCGACGATCACGATCTCGCCGCTCGCATGCAAGGCGATGACGTCGGCGCGGCGCCTGGCACGCAGCGGAAACTCCTGCAGCGAGGCAAAGCCCAGCCCGTCGAGCAGCCGGATCACGCCGCGGCAGATGCGCATCGCCGTTGCCGGCGCTTCGTAGGAAGTCTCGGGCGCGGCCAAACCCTGGAACGAGTGGAGCATGACGGGGAGCTTCCTCGCTCCGCCCCGCCTTGTCCAGCCGCGACAATCCCAGTATGACGCTTGCCATGCTTGCGGGGGAAAAGCCCATCGAAACCGCGCCGCCGCGCCGTTCCGGTCCGCTGCGCCGGCTCATCCGGCTCGCCTGGCGGATCCTCGGTCTCTTCCTCATGATCTCGGTGCTCTGGACCGCGATCTATGCGGTGGTGCCCGTGCCGCTGACGCCCCTGATGGTGATCCGGCTGGCCGAGGGCTACGGCTTCTCCAAGGACTGGGTCGGCTACGACAGGATCTCGCCCAACCTCGCGCGCGCGGCGATCGCCTCGGAGGATTCCGGCTTCTGCGCGCATCACGGTTTCGAATGGGAGGCGATCCGCAACGCCTGGTACCACAACCAGCGCTCCAGCCGGATCCGCGGCGGCAGCACGATCAGCAACCAGACCGCCAAGAACGCCTTCCTCTGGTCCGACCGGACCTATGTCCGGAAGGCGCTCGAATACTATTTCACCGCCCTGATCGAGTTGATGTGGGGCAAGAAGCGGATCCTCGAAGTCTATCTCAACGTCGTCGAGTTCGGCCCCGGCATCTATGGCGCCGAGGCGGCGTCCCAGGCCTATTTCCACAAACCCGCCAGCGCGCTGAGCCGGCGCGAAGCGGCCCTGCTGGTCGCGGTCCTGCCGCTGCCGCTCAAATACTCGGTGACCCGGCCCGGCCCCTATGTGCAGTCGCGCACCGCCACCATCATGGCGCGCATGATGGACATCACCGACCCGGCCGGCGATCCCTGCAAGGCCGCGCCGACGCTCTGATCGCCCCCGCGCGACCCCATCCGGTATCGCGTGATTTCAAGCTGTTACAGAAGGCCGCAGGACTATGCACCTAGGCAACTAACCCTCTGTGTTTTCTCGGCTTTTCCCGAGCCGGGGCCACTCCGAATCTGACAGCAAGTAAACCAAATCTTCAAAGGTTACCGCCAGTTTGGAGCCCAATCGCGGAGTCCAGGATGGCGTTGAGCGACAAGACCTTAGGGGCAGTGATCGGGGGAAGGGACGGCGGACCGACCGGAAGGCCCGCCGCCGCGCAGGATACCGGAACGACGGCGCTCGGCCTGATCGTCTGCGGCGTCGTCGTGGCGACCATTGCCGTCTGCGTGACGCTGGCGATCTGGCTCGGCTACGACCGGGCGCTCTACGAGGCGTCCCGCCACCTGATGCTGGTCGCCAGCGCCGAGCGCCAGACCATCGGCGATGCGATCGTCGCCGACGAGATGGAGCATTGGCAGCGCCAGTCGATCGGCTACGTCCTGGTCGCGATCCTGGTCGCCGGCATCATCCTCGGCGTCGTCGCGCTCCTGCTCCGCCGCATCGCGCGCCATGCGCAGGCGCTGCGCACCCAGCACGACTTCCTCGACCGCATCCTCGAGACCGCCGGCGCGCCGGTCCTGGTGAGCGAGGCCTGCGGCCGGGTCATGCGCGCCAATGCCGTGCTCAAGGACATGCTCGGCCATGACGACACCCGCGACGAGGATTTCCCCGGCCGGGCGGCGCCGGAGCGCGAGTGGATCGACGTGCTGCTGAGACCCGGCGATCCCGCCGAATATCCGCGCCGCGACGAGGTGACCCTGGTCAACAAGCTCGGCCAGCGGCGCCGCGTTCGCTGGGTGACCTCGGTGCTCGACGAGAGCGGCGGCCGGGTGATGTCCACCGTCAGCATCGGCACCGACGTGACCGGCGAGCGGCGCTCGGAGAACGAGCTCCGCCGCCAGACCACGATGCTGCGCCAGGCGCATCGCATCGCCAAGCTCTGCTACTGGCAATGGACGCCGACCGCCTCGCAGCATCTCGAGGAGGCCGACGGCGTCTACACCTATACCGACGATACCGAGGAGCTGTTCGGCCACAGCGCCGAGGCGCTGGCCGCCGCCGGCGCCGATTACTGGACGATGGTGGTCCATCCCGACGACCGCGAGCAGGCGCGCAACCGCTTCACCCAGTTCCTGCGCGACGCCACGTCGGTCCATGTGCAGGAATACCGCGTCCTCCATCCCCGGCTCGGCGAGCGCTACATCCGCGAATGCGGCGAGAAGTCGTTCGACGCCGACGGCAAGGTGATCGACATGGCCGGCACCTTGCAGGACGTGACCGACGCCCGGCGCGCGCAGCAGGCCCTGCGCGAGAACGAGGCCAAGCTCCGGCGCGGCTTCCGCATGGCCAAGCTCGGCCATTGGAGCTTCGAGCCCAATCGGCCGCGGCCGGAAGGCGGTTTCGGCGTCTATACCTATTCCGACCAGGTGGTGGAGATGTACGGCCTGCGCGGCGAGCAGCTCGACGCGGTCGGCGATCGCTTCTACGAGACCTACATCCATCCGGAGGACCGCGACGAGCTGCGGCGCCTCAACGAGAGCTTCCTGGTCGACGACCGCGCGAGCTACATCCACGAATATCGCTTCCTGCGCCCGGACGGCCGCCTCGCCTATATCCGCGAAAGCGCCGAGAAGGTCCGCGACGAGGCCGGGCGCGTCATCCAGGTGCTCGGCACGGTGCAGGACGTGACCGACCAGCGCCTGGCCGACATCGCCCTGCGCGAGAGCGAGGCCAAGCTGAAGCTGGGCTTCCGCATCGCCAAGATGGGCCACTGGGCCTATGACTCCACGGGCTCGACCGACATCGCCGAGATCACCTACACCTGGTCCGACGAGGCGGCGGAGATCTTCGGCGTGCCGGCCCGGGAGCTGCACGATTCCGGCGGCGCCTTCTACGACCGCTTCGTGCATCCCGACGACCGCGAGGATCTGAGGAAGCTCGACCGTGAGTTCCTGCCGGGCGACATGCCGGGCTACACCCAGGAATACCGCATCATTCTTCCCGACGGCTCGGTGCGGCACGTCCTGGAGAGCGCCGAGAAGCGCTTCGACCGCAACGGCCGCGTGACGCAGGTCAACGGCATCGTGCAGGACGTGACCGGCCTTCGGCGCTCGGCCCTCTCGATGCGCCGGGTCGAGCGCCAGCTCCGCCGCGCCTACCGGCTGGCGCGGCTCGGCTACTGGTACTGGGAGGCGGATGCCGGCCGGGGCGAGTCCGACGAGGCGAGCCGCATCTCCGACGAGGTCTGCGAGATTTTCGGCGTCGCCCGCGAGGAGCTCGACTGGGACGACACCGACTCGTTCTGCGCCCGCTACGTCTATCCCGAGGACCGCGAGATGGTGGCGCGGGTGTTCCACGACTTCGAAGCGGGCAAGATGGACAACTACACCATCACCTACCGCTTCCTGCATCCGAGCGGCGAGGTGCACAGCGTGCGCTCGGTCTCGGAGCGGATCCGCGACGAGCACGGGCGGCCGCTCTACGGCATCGGCGTCATCCAGGACTTCACCCAGATCAAGACCGCCGAGGAGACGCTGCAGCGCTCCGAATACCAGCTCCGCCGCGCCCAGCGGGTGGCCAAGCTCTATTGCTGGCACACCGAGGAAGGGCCGCAGGGCCAGACCCGCATGGTGTTCGACCACGAATTCTACGCCGACATCCTGCGGCACGAGCCGCAGGAGGCGGTGCTCAGCCCCTCGAACTACGTCCAGCGCTTCGTCCATCCGGACGACCGCGCGCGCCTGCTGCCGATCACCGGCGCCTTCGAGCGCGAGGAGATCGACACCTATTCGGTCGAGTACCGCGTGCTGCGCGACGACGGCAGCATCGTCTATATCCGCTCGGCCGCCGAGCGGATGCGCGACGCCGACGGCCGC
>DASZYM010000411.1:0-5947 GCA_035545355.1 Dongiaceae bacterium | reverse complement strand
GCGCGTCAGGTGATCGACGCCGGCCTTGGTCATGCAATAGATCGGCTCGCCCTTGAGCGCGGTCGATCCGGCCTGCGAGCTCATGTTGATGATGCGGCCGTAGCGGCGCTCGATCATCAGGCGCCCGACCGCCTGCGCGGTGAAGAACGTGCCCTTGAGGTTGACCGCCAGGGTGGCGTCGAAATCCGCCTCGACCACGTTCTCGGCGAGATTCTCCGGGCCGATGCCGGCATTGTTCACCAGCACGTCGATCCTGCCGAAATGCCGGTGCGCCTCGGCGACCGCCGACCGGATCTGATCCATCCTGGAGACGTCCATCTGCAGCGGCAGCACCTTGCGGCCGAGCTTCCGGATTTCGGCGGCGATCCCGCTATCGGCGGACTTGTCCCTGAGGCCCAGCGCGATATCGGCGCCCGCATGCGCGCAGGCCAATGCGCAAGCCCGCCCCAGGCCGCGCGCGGCGGCGGTTACCAGGACGACCTGACCCTCGAGATCGAAACGCGGAAACTCGGCTGAACCCGATGCCATCGGCTCCCCTCGGTTCGAAACGGGCGTCATCAAACCACACGCCGTTGATTAAATCAAATTGATTGGGTTAATTGGAGGGCGGCATTGTCGGACCGCGACGGTGGAGGCAAAGGCGGCCGGTGGAGCGTTCGCCAGGCATCGCGGGGACCAATCTCGAGCATGCGCGGTCGCACAACCGCCGCGTGGTCATCGAGACCGTGCGGCTGCACGGGCCCCTCTCCCGCGCCGAGATCGCGCGGCTGACCGGCCTCACCTCGCAGACCGTCTCCAACATCGCCGACGAGCTGCAGCAGGGCGGCATGCTGCGCGCCGACGCGCCGCGCATGGGCGCCCGCGGCCAGCCGGCGACTCCGCTCTCGATCGATCCCGACGGCGCCTATTCGGTCGGCCTGCAATTCGACCATCACGGCTTGACCGCGGTGCTGGTCGACCTTGCCGGCCAGGTGCGGCGGCGCCTCACCGCGCGGGTTTCGGATGCGCGGCCGGAGGCGGCGGTCGCGCAGATGGCACGCAGCATCAAGGATCTGCGCGCCCGCGCGCCGGTCGACTGGTCGCGGGTGCTCGGCGCCGGTCTCGCGATGCCCGGACCGTTCAATCCCTCCGGCCAGCGATTGATGGGACCGACCAGCCTGCCCGGCTGGGAGGATCCCGATGTCGATGCGATCGCCAAGCGCATCGGCCTGCCGCTCTTCATGGAGAACGACGCCAAGGCCGCGGCGATCGGCGAGCATCTGCATGGTCAGGCGAAGCGGCTGCGCAGCTTCGTCTACCTCTTCATCGGCATGGGGCTCGGCACCGGCCTCTTCGTCGACGGCCATATCTACAAAGGCGCGGGACGCAATGCCGGCGAGATCGGGCATATCATCGTCGAGCCCAACGGCCGGCTTTGCCATTGCGGCAATCGCGGCTGCCTCGAGCGCTATGTCTCGCTGCGCGCCGCCTATGAGGCGCTCGGCATCGAGAGCTTCGACCGCAACACGCCCGAAGCGCTGGCCCGCCGACTGGAAGCGGGCGACGTCAAGGTCGAGGACTGGCTGCGTTCCACGCTCGAGCCGATGCGGCGGGCGATCAACATGATGGAAGGCATGCTCGACCCCGAGACCATCATCCTCGGCGGCGTGATGAGCGAGCCACTGCTGCGCTGGATCGCCGACCGCCTCACGCCGCTTTCGGTCTCCGTTTCCGACCATCCCGACCGTCCCTTGCCGCGGCTGATCGTCGGCGCCGGCGGACCGGACACGCCGGCCTTGGGCGCCGCGGCCCTGCCGATCTTCGATGAGCTCAACCCGCAGCTCAATCTTCTGCTAAAGAAGAGCGCTTGAACGGGAGGCATTGCATGAACAAAGACGCGTTGCGGCGCGCCGCCGAAACCCTCTGGCGCACCCGGCATGAAGAGCGCCGGATCGACCACCTGCCGCCGGAGCTCCGCCCCGCCACCCTGGCCGAGGGCTATGACATCCAGGACGCGATGGTCGCCGTCGCCCGGCAGCCGGTCGCGGGCTGGAAGATCGCCGCGACCAGCGCCGCCGGGCAGAAGCATATCGGCGTGACCGAGCCGCTGTCCGGCCGCCTGTTCCGCGACTTCGTCCTGCCCGACGGGGCGCATCGCCCGGCCAAGACCATGCATATGCGCGTCGCCGAGGCAGAGTTCGCCTTCAAGATGGCGAAGGCGCTGCCGGCCCGCGGCCGCGATTACACGGTGGACGAAGTCTGCGGCGCGGTCGCCGCGATGCATCTCGCCATCGAGATTCCCGATGCGCGCTTCCAGGTCTTCGACACGATCGGCGCGCCGGCGATTGCCGCGGACGACGCCTTCGCCGACTGGTTCATCCTCGGCCGCGCGGTGCCGAACTGGCAGCGCATCGATCTTCCCAATCATCCGGTGCTCGGCCGCAAGAACGGCAGCCTGGTCGCCGAAGGCAAGGGCGCCAATGCGCTCGGCGATCCACGCCTCGCTCTGACCTGGCTCGCCAATCATCTGGCCCGGCGCAACACGCCGCTCGAGGCCGGCCATGTCATCACGACAGGCACTTGCTTGAAGCCGGTCGATATCGGTGCCGGCGACACCGTGGTGGCCGATTTCGGAGAGCTTGGCACCGTCACGGCACATTTCGACTAAGAGCTCAAAGCTTTCACGGAACGGCGAAGCGTCTGTCATCTTCGGGCGAGATGGTCGGGAGCCCTGTCCTCCTGCCTGGAGTCCTGCCATGAAGATCCGCTTCGTCGAGAATCATCTCTCCCGTCGCCGCTTCCTGCGCGGCAGCACCGCGATGGGCGCCGCCGCCCTCCTGGGCTCGGTGGCAGCGCCGCGCATCAGCCGCGCCGCCGCGCGGCCGATCATCACCCATGGCATCCAGTCGGGCGATGCGGCCGCGGATCGCGCGGTGCTCTGGTCGCGCGCCGATCGTCCGGCCAATGCGGTCTTCGAATGGGCGACGACCGACAGCTTCAAGGACGTAACGACGCTGCCGACGGTGACCGCGCTGCCGGAGGCGGATTTCACCGCCAAGATCCTGGCGACCGGCCTCCCCTCGGACCAGGACATCTTCTATCGCGTGACGTTCCAGGACCTCTCGGACACGACGGTCGCGAGCGAGCCTTTGGTCGGCCATTTCCGCACCGCGCCGACCGCTTTGCGCGACGTGTCCTTCACCTGGTCGGGCGATACGGTCGGACAGGGCTGGGGCATCGACGAGGATCGCGGCGGCATGAAGGCCTATTCGACCATGCTGAAGCACCAGCCGGATTTCTTCCTCCATTCCGGCGACAACGTCTATGCCGACGGCGTGCTGAAGGCCGAGGTGAAGCTCCCCGACGGCACGGTCTGGAAGAACATCGTGACGCCGGAGAAATCCAAGCCGGCGGAGACGCTCGACGAGTTCCGCGGCCAATACAAATACAACTTCATGGACAAGAACGTGCAGGGCCTCTACGCCCAGGTACCAGTCTTCACCCAATGGGACGACCATGAGGTGATGAACAACTGGTCCTCCTCCAAGGTGCTCGCCGATCCCTATACCGAGAAGTCGATCGCGCTGCTCGCGGCGCGCGCGGCGCAGGCCTTCCATGAATACATGCCGCTCGCTCTGGTGCCCGAGGAGCCGAACCGGGTCTATCGCAAGATCGCCTACGGCCCGCTGCTCGACGTCTTCATACTCGACATGCGGACCTATCGCGGCCCGAACGGCGAGAATCTGGAGACCGCCGAGGGCGGCCAAGCCGCTTTCCTCGGCGCGACCCAGCTCGCCTGGCTGAAGCGCGAGCTGGTTTCCTCGAAGGCATTGTGGAAGGTGATCGCCGCCGATATGCCGCTCTCGTTGGTGGTCTGGGACGACGCCGTGAATCTCAAAGGCTTCGAGGCGGTCTCCAACCACAATGACGGCGCGCCGCTGGGCCGCGAGCTGGAATTCGCCGATCTGCTGCGTTACATGAAGGCCGCCAATATCCGCAACACGATCTGGCTGACCGCCGACGTGCATTACACCGCCGCGCATTACTACGATCCCGACAAGGCGGTGTTCCAGGATTTCGATCCGTTCTGGGAGTTCGTCTCCGGCCCGATCCATGCCGGCACCTTCGGCCCCAACGATCTCGACAAGACCTTCGGGCCCGAGATCCGCTACATGAAGGCGCCGCCCGCCGGCGCCGAGAACCAGAACCTGAGCCCCGCCGCCGGCTACCAGTTCTTCGGCCATGTCGCGATCAAGGCCGATACCGGCGTGATGACCGTGACCCTGCGCGACACCAACGACAACGCGCTGTGGTCGACGGATCTGGAGCCGAAGCGGGTTTAGCTCGGCGCGCTGGTTGTTCTACAGAGCGAGTTCTGAAGCATCACGACCTGAACCACCAACGGAGAGCCAGCGCTCTATAGCTCCACCGGCTTGCCGGTCCGCACCGAGCGGTCCGCCGCCAGCGCGATACGCAGGCTGCGCACCGCGTCGGACATGTGATCCGAGAGATCGAGATTCTCGTGGATCGCCTTCAGCAGGTAGCGCTGCTCGCGTTCGCAGAGATCGTCGTGGCTCGGCTCGTCGGTCGTGTCGAAGGTCTCGTCCTTCTTCGCCAGCGTGCCATCGGCGGCAAGATCGGCGTGATGCAGCAGGATGCGGTTGGTCTTAGTGTGGGTGTTGATGTCGGCTGACTTCGTGTCCTTGCTGCCTTCGTTGGCGACCACGATGCTGACGCTGCCTTTGGGGCCGATCACGTCCTTCACGAAGAAGGCGGTCTCGCTCATCATCGGGCCCCAGCCCGCCTCGTACCAGCCCACCGAGCCGTCGTCGAAGGCGACCTGCAGCATGCCGTAATTGTACATGCCCTTCGGCAGATCGACGCCCGGCATCCCGTCGGTCAGCCGCGCGCCAAGCGCGCTGACATGGGTCGCCTTGGCGCGGGTGATCTGGCACATGACGTCGAGGTAGTGCACGCCGCAATCGACGATCGGCGAGAGGCTCTGCAGCAGCTTCTTGTGGTCTTCCCACTGCTTGCCGCTGCTCTGCTGGTTGAGGTTCATGCGGAAGACCAAAGGCGTGCCCAAGGTCTTCGCCAGTTCGATGAACCGGGTCCAGGACGGATGGTGGCGCAGGATGTAGCCGATCACCAGCTTCCTGCCGGTGCGCCGCGCGGCCGCGACCACGCGCTCGGCATCCTCGACCGTATCGGCCAGCGGCTTCTCGACGAAGACATGCGCGCCCGCCTCCATCGCCTTGATCGCATATTCGGCATGGCTGTCCGACCAGGTGCTGATCGAGACGACGTCGGGCTTCACCTTGCCCAAGGCTTCATCGAAATCGGAGAAGCGCTGCGCCTTCGCAAGCTCGGGCGGCAAATTGCGCCTGGCGATGTTGCGCTCGCAGACGGCGGCGACCTCGTAGCCGTCGATCCGCGTATAGGCCTTGGCATGGGACATGCCCATATTACCGAGGCCGACCGCCAGCACCCGCAGCGTGCTCATCCCCCGCCCCTTACTTCTCGTCCTGGCGGCGGCCGGAGATCCAGGTCGACTTCACGCCGAAATTCGCATCCAGCAGCACCAGATCGGCGCGATAGCCGGCGGCAATGCACCCGAGCTCGCTCTCCAGCCGCAGGAAGGTCGCCGGATGGAGCGAGGCCATCCGCAGCGCCTCCTCGACCGGCACGCCGAGATGCCGCACGGTGTTCCGCACGGCGCTGGCCATGTCGAGATTGGATCCCGCGAGCGTGCCCGCTTTCGAGACCAGCGCGCCGTCGGTGAGCGTGATGTCCTGGCCCAGCAGATTGAAGCTGGTCGCGTCGCTGCCGACCGAGGGCATCGCGTCGGTCACCAGGATCATCCGCTCGGTGCCGCTCGCGTCCAGCGCCACGCGCAACGCGACCGCGGAGACATGGTGCAGATCGACGATCAGCCCGCACCAGAGCGCGCGGTCGTCGAGCGCCGCGC
>DASZYM010000410.1:0-12709 GCA_035545355.1 Dongiaceae bacterium | reverse complement strand
GCCGGCCGCCGCCATGTCGGCATCATGGGCGTCGAGCCGGTCGGCAACTACGCCATCCGCATCAAGTTCGACGACCTGCACGATACCGGCATCTTCACCTGGCGCTACCTCTACGGCCTCGGCAAGCACGCCCATGAAATCTTCGGCGCCTATCTGAAAGCGCTGGAAGAGAAGGGGCTGAGCCGGGAGCCTAAATGACGGGTTCCCTCAGAGCGGCAGCCCGCGCACCAGCCGGGGTAGGTCGCCGACCATGCCCATGGCGTGGCGCATGGCGAAGCGTTTCAGCGGCTTCACCATGTTGAAGGCGTAGAAGCCGAGATCGCGGGCGAGGCGGACCGGCGGCACGTCGTTCGAGAAGAGGCGCACCAGGCCGTCGGTGAACCCGGTCAGCAGCAGGTTGTCGAAGCGCCGCCAGCGCGCGTAATTCTCCAGGACCACGAGACTGCCGAGATCGAGGCCCAGGCGATAGCCATCGACCAGCGCCTCGGCCAAGGCCGCGACATCGCGCACGCCGAGATTGAAACCCTGGCCCGCCACCGGATGGATCGCATGCGCCGCATCGCCGAGCAGCGCGACGCCATCCTTCGCATAGGCATCCGCCAGCAGCAGGCGCATCGGATAGGAGAAGCGCAGGCCGACCGGCATCAGCTTGCCCAATGTCGTGCCGAAGCGGCGCTCGATCTCGACGCCGAGCGCGGCATTGTCCAGGCTCAGCAGCCAGGGAACGATCCGCGGATCCTCGGTCCAGACGATCGACGAGCGGTGCCGCGTGACGCCTTCATCATCCGGCCCGTCGGTCATCGGCAGCATGGCGAAGGGGCCGGCGGGCAGGAAGTTCTCATGGGCGACGCCGCGATGGTCGTGCTCATGCGCGACGGTGCAGACGATCGCCGTCTGGTTATAGCCGAACTCCTTGAAGCCGATCCCCGACATGCGGCGCACCGCGGAGCCGCGGCCGTCGGCGGCGATCACCAGGCGCGCCTCGATGACCCGGCCGTCCTGCAGATGGAGGTCGGCGCCGCCGGTCCGGAAGTCGATCGTGCCGACCCGCGCGGAATCGAGATGCGTGAGCTCCCGGCATTCCGCCAGCCGCTGCAGCAGGCCGCGGCGCACCGCGCGGTTCTCGACGATCCAGCCGAAGGGCGGCTGATCCTCGCCGCCACTTGTGCCGCGCGACATCGATCCCGCCGGCAGGTCCCGCGAATTGTAGTGGACGAAGAACGGGCTCTCATGCGCCGAATGCAGGAGCTGGCGCCAGCCGCCGTCGGAGACGCGGATCTCGCGGATCGGCGAGGCCTTGGCTTCGAGATATTGCCAGGCGCCGATCGCGGCGAGCACCTGCTTCGAGCCATAGGCGATGGCGGAGGAGCGGCCGTCGAACTTGGCGTCGGCCATGTCGTGAATCGATTCCGCCTCGACCAAGGTCGTCGCGATGCCGGCGGTCGCCGTCGCCGCGGCCAGGGTCATGCCGACCATGCCGCCGCCGACGATGACGATCTCGGATGTGGAATTGCGCGCAGGCATGTCGTCTCCGTTCCGTCACCATGCCCGCCTTGCATTTGCCCTGTCCAGAGGCAAGATGGCCGCATGGAATCCCGCATCAAGCTCAAGACCGACTGGAACAACGCCGCGGCCGATTACGCCCGGCATCGCGCCGGCTTTCCCGACTGGTTCTTCGATCGCATCTCGGCGGAAGGATTGTTCCGCGAGGGGCATCGGGTGCTCGATCTCGGCACCGGAACCGGGGCCTTGGCGCGCGGTTTTGCGCTACGCCGCGGCAAGGTCACCGGTCTCGACATCGCGCCGGGGATGATGGAGCAGGCCAAGGCGCTCGGCGCCGCGCAAGGCGTCGATGTCGAATATGTCGTCGCCAAGGCCGAAGCGACGGGATTGCCGGATGCCGATTTCGACCTGGTCAGTGCCGGGACCTGCTGGTTCTGGTTCGACGGCGCCGCCGCGGCGGCGGAAGCCAAACGCGTGCTGAAGCCGCGCGGGCATCTGATGATCTGCATGCTCGGCTGGCTGCCGCTGGGCGACAACATGGTGGCGGCGACCGAGCGGCTGATCGACCGGCACAATCCCAATTGGCGGATCGGCGGCTACGAGCCGCATCCCCGCGAGTTCCTGCACGACCTCGCCCTCGGCGGCTTCGAGGCGCGCGAGAGCTTCACGGTGGATTACGACATCGCCTACAGCCATGAAGCCTGGCGCGGCCGCATCCGCGCCTCCGCCGGGGTCAGCGCCAATCTCGGCGCCGAGGCGGTCGCCGCCTTCGATGCCGATCACGCGGCGATGCTGGCGCGCGATTTCCCCGCCGATCCGATGCAGGTGCCGCACCGCGTCGTCGCCGCCTGGGGACGGAAGCCGGGTTAGCGCCGAGGCTTCGGTCGACTTTTGAGGGTCGCCGGTGTTGCAGCAGGCTAAGCCTTTGAGCTTGTTGCCGAATGCTTGTTTCGCAGCAGAGCGATTCTTCGATTCCGTCTAAGCCCTGTCTAAGTTGGAGACGGTTCGGCTCATTTAGCGGCACCGTCATTCCGGCACTGGGTGCCGGAATCCACGCTCGCGTGCCGCAGGATGGAAAGGCGTGGATCCCGTGACCAAGTCACGGGATGACGACCGGGTTTTTGTCTGCTGAACGCGGCGGTGCAGGCACGATCGGCACACGCAGAAACAGTCTACATCAATTTGCCGATTTTTTCAATCGCCGCGGCTGAAGATCAGAAGATCCGGGTCGCTGAAGACCCGGCCTGCCCTCACCCCGACCCTCTCCCCGTTGGGGAGAGGGAGCAGAGCGGAGTATGCGGGTTCCCGCTGCAGAGCGGGAGCAGAGCGGCGTCCCTTCTCCCCAACGGAGCGAGGGCAGGCGCATCGATCCAACCTCACCCCATACCGCGCTAGAACGACATCCGCACGCGGTAGGTGAGCTTGGTGCTGCCGTTCGCGGGCACGTCCACCAGCCACTGGGCCGTGGAGGCGTCGAGCTTCTTGTGGTCCTGGCTTTCCTTGACGATCTTCCAGTCGCCGGGAAGCGCCTCGCGCATATCGACCGTGATCTTCTCGGTCTTGGCGTTCTTGATCTCGACCTCGTATTCGTTCTCGTAGACCCGGTCGCTGATCTGCTCGAAATCGGTCTGCTTGGCGCGCGCGGTGATGTCGAAGGCCTGGCCCAAAGTCAGGTCCACATCCTCGTTCTTCGGCGTGTGGTCGATCTGGTCCTCGCCGACGAAGACCGCCTCGCCCTGGCCGTCCGCCTTGTAGACCCGCACGACACCCTTGGGCAGCGGCATGCCGAGCTTGGAGGCCTCGTCGTTGGTGAATTTCAGCTTCACCGTCGCATTGACCCGGTCGCCCTCGCCGAAGCTGGTCGAGTAGCGGCCCCAGACATTGGCGGCGTCGGTGATCAGATACTGCTTGGTGACCGGAACCTTGGCGGCCGCCATCAGCGCGACCTGCTTGGTCTGGTTCTCCTTGAGCGTGGTCGGCGTGTCGAGGCGGTAGAGGTGATATTCGAAGGCCTGTTCCTCGACCATCTTCGGCGCCGCCATGGCGGTCGCCATCTGCGGCGCCGGCGCCATGTCGCGCGCCATCATCTGCTGCACCTGGTTCACCTGGCCGGCGACGAGCTGCAGCTTGGCGTCCTTGTAGGTGACGCCGCTCTGATTGGTGAGGGTCACCCAGCCGTTGAGATCGATGGTCTTCTCGTCGGGCGACAGCGAAGCGACGTAATCCGCCGCCCAGGAGAGGCCGTGGCTCAGATAGGAGAGCGCGACATCGGTCGGGCCGGCTTTGTCGCTGATCGCCTTGGTGACCAGGGTCGGCCGCGCGCGCAGGTTGGCCGGCACGGCGCTGTAGACCAGGCGGCCGGGGATCGCGGTCTCGATCCGGTCGCCGATCTGCAGCACGGCCTGGTCGTTGGTGACCGCGAGCACCTTGGCATCCTCGGATGTGTCGGCGCCGGTGGTCGGGTTGGTGCGGAAGACGCGGATCGTGGTGCCAACCGATTTTTCCAGCAGCTTCTGCGGGGTCAGCAGGTCGAAGTCGAAATTCTGCTCGGTGACGGTCAAGCCGCCGCCGCTCGCGGTCAGCAAAGCGGTCTCCGGCCGGATGCCCGCCGAGACATCGACGAAGGCAATGTCGTTCTCGCCCGCCTGCAGATCGACGGTGCGCGCGTCGCGGATCAGCGCCAGGTCCTGGTTGTAGATGGTGACCGCGATCGAGGTCTGCTTGTCGGTGCCGACCGAGATCTCGTCGGCCTGTGCAAGCGCCGCGCTAAAGCCGATGCTCAGCGCACAGGCCGCGACACCCACACGTTTCCAGTTCCGAATCATAGTGCCTCCGCATGAAATCGAACGCCCTGACCATCCCCTTGGATCGGGGCAAGACTATGGCGCGGCCACGGCAGCGGCAAGGCCGGCGAGCGCGAACACACACTCGTGTCTGAGGGTGTTGTGATCGCGGACACTCGGTGGGCGGGATCGCCTGGCTGGTGATTGTTTGAAGCATCTTGGCTGCAATCAACCCCACCACACCGCCCCATCTTGGGGCGGAGACACAAGCAGGGTGCGAACCTTGCGGCGCACGTCACGTGCGTGATGAACTTTGACGCTTTGGCACGGTGTTTCTGCCCCGCCTCAAGATGGGGCGGTGTGGTGGGGTTGATGCAGCCGTGATGGTGCCGATTGCGCTGAGAAGAGGATCCCGTGTGACCTACTGGCTCAGCTTCGCCGCGTCCTTAACCGCCAGCACGATGAGCTTCATGCTGCGGCCGCGGATGTCGATCTCGTGACGGTCGCCGATGCCGGTGCCGATCTCGGCGGCTTTCGCGACCGCCTCGGAGACGACGAGCTGGCAGGCCAGTTCCTTGGTCGCGGTCTCGAGGCGGCTGGCAATGTTCACCGTGTCGCCGATCGCGGTCAGGGATTGCGCGGCGCCGAAGCCCATCTCGCCGACGATCGCCGTGCCGAAATGGATGCCGATGCCGATCTTCAGCGGCGATTTCAGCTCGTCGCCGAGGCCGATATTGAGCTCGGCGAGATTCTGCGCCATGCGCCGCGCCGCGTCGATCGCCTGGGCCGCGGCGATCTCCGGCCGGCCCTTGACGCCGAACAGGGCCATCACGCCGTCGCCGATGAACTTGTCGAGATGGCCGCCCGAGGCGATCACCGCCTCGCCCATGGCGCGGAAATAGCGGTTGAGCAGGAACACCACGTCATAGGGGAGCTGCCGCTCGGAGAAGCGGGTGAAGTCGCGCAGATCGGCGAACAGAACCGCGATCTCCTGCTCCTTGCCGGAATGGAAATCGGCCTGCGCCAGAGCCTGCCGCGCGCCGGCGCCGGGCGGCAGCAAGGGCGCGACCTTGATATAGCCGTTGGGCCGCGCCTGGCAGGCAAGCCGCGTTGCCGGTGCGGCGCCCACTCGGGCCAGCACTTTCAGCTCCTCGAGGCTCGGCGGCGGCAAGGTCGCTTCGCCGGCGAGGATGCGCACACGGCAGGTGGAGCAGCGCCCGCGCCCGCCGCAGACCGAGGCATGCGGGATGCCGCCGATGCGGCTTGCCTCCAGGATCGTGGTGCCGGGCTGGATGTTGACGATGGTGCCGTCGGGATAGACCACGCGGATCGCCCGCCGCCGCACGCCGAAGACGCGCAGGTAGCGCGCCACCAGCAGCGCCACGATCAGCACCGCGTAGCCGATCAGCCCGTTATCGCGCCAGGCATAGAGCCGGGCGCCCGCATCGGCGCCGGGCAGATGGCGTTGCTGCACGAGGTCCTGGAACCAGCCCGGCTGCTGCATCAGGCGCAGCACTTCGCGCCCGGCTTCGGCGAAGCCCAAAAGCGCCAGGGTCGGGATGAGCAGCGCCAGAGCGAAGAGCGCCAGCCGCGCCTTGGGGAACCAGGGCTTCAGCCGCAGCCAGTAGGTGATGCCGATGCAGCCATGGATCCAGGTGACGAGCACCGCCAGGACCTGCGTCGCGGCAAAGCCCGGATTGGTGACCAGCGCCAGCACGGTCTCGTCATAGGCATCGTCGATGCCGAAGACATGATGCGCGACCACGGTGCCGAGGAAATGCAGCATCAGCAGCGGCGGGATCGCGAGGCCGAGCACGATCTGCGCGCCTTCCCAGAACGGCATGCTGAGGCTGTGCCGGTTGTAGAGCGCGCGCGAGCCCAAGAGGAAATGCGCGATCGCCGCGAGGAAGAACAGGAGCTCCACCGGCGGGAAGCGCCAGAAGGCGAGGAACGGGCCGCGGCCCCATTCCATCGCGTCGAGCGAGATCAGCCCCAGCGCGTGGTTGAGATTATGAGTCAGGACATAGAAGAAGAGCGTGAGCCCGGTCGTCAGCCGGACCCTGCTGAGAATGTGGTTGATATCGCGCCGCACCGCGATTCTCCGGCGGTTGGACCGTCCCATTGGACCGTCGCATTGGACCGTCCGTTGGGGGCTATGATATGAGCCTCGGACATGAAGCGATATCAAAACGATGTGCGGCTGAGATGAGCCCGGACGACCGGCCGGAGCCGGATACGCCCACGGGCGGCCGCGATTTCGACGCCGAGCGCCAGGCCGCGCGCGAGCGGCGGCGGGCGGAGCGGCGGCGCCTGCTGGCCAGCGGGCCGCCCTCGCCCTGCATCAGCGTCTGCCAGATGGACCCGATGACCGGCTATTGCGTCGGCTGCCTCAGAACCATCGACGAGATCCGCGACTGGATCATCACGCCCCCCGACGAGCGGCAGAAGATCCTGGACCAGCTCCCCGGCCGCAAGGAGCGATCGGGGCTGTGAGCGATCCCCGCGGCGGCGACTCGTCCGACAGAGACAGCAAAAAGAGTCCCCTCCCCCGTTATGGGGGAGGGCCAGGGAGAGGGCCTGTCGAGATCCGGACGCGGGCAGGAACGCTCGAGAAGGCGAAGTATCTCCGCAAGAACATGACCGATGCCGAGCGCCGGATCTGGTTCTTGCTGCGGCGGCACCAGATAAGGGCTACAACTTCCGCCGCCAAGCACCGATCGGTCCTTATATCGTCGACTTCGCCTGCCTGGCGCTGAAGCTCATCGTCGAGCTGGATGGCGGGCAGCACGCCGAGCGGATTGCCCAGGACGAGCAGCGTTCGGAATACCTGAGGGCGCTCGGATTTCGGGTGCTGCGATTCTGGAACAACGACGCCTTGGGCAATACGGACGGCGTTCTTGAGGTGATCACGCGCGCGGTGGATGAGGCTGCGCAGCGGAGAGGCTTGCCCTCTCCCTAGCCCTCCCCCATTCGGGGGAGGGGACTCTTACTTGCGCTTCGCTTCGATCTTCTCGACGAAGCGCTGGAAGAGGTAGTGGCTGTCTTGGGGGCCGGGGGAGGCTTCGGGGTGGTATTGCACCGAGAAGATCGGCCGGCCTTCGACCTCGATGCCCTCGTTGGTGCCGTCGAACAATGAGACGTGAGTCACCTTGACATTCGAGGGCAGGCTTTCCGCCATCACCTCGAAGCCGTGATTCTGGCTGGTGATCTCGACCTTGCCGGTGGCGAGGTCCTTCACCGGATGGTTGGCGCCGCGATGGCCGCGCGCCATCTTCCGCGTCTTGCCGCCCAAGGCGAGCGCGAGCATCTGATGACCCAGGCAGATGCCGAAGATCGGCAGCTCCTTCGCCATCAACGCCTTGATCACCGGTACCGCGTATTCGCCGGTCGCCGCGGGATCGCCGGGGCCGTTCGAGAGGAAGACGCCGTCGGGCTTGTGCGCCAGCACGTCGTCGATCGTCGCCGTCGCCGGCACCACGGTGACGTCGAAGCCGGCGGTTGCGAGGCAGCGCAGGATGTTGCGCTTGGCGCCGTAATCGATGGCGACGACCTTGAGCTTCGGCGCGGTCTGCTTGCCGTAGCCGCCGTTCAGCGACCACGCGGTCTCGTCCCAATGATAGGTCTGGCGGCAGGTCACGTCCTTCGCGAGGTCCATGCCGTCGAGGCCGGGCCAGGCCTTGGCCTCGGCGATCAGCCCCGGGATGTCGAATTCGCCGCTCTTGCTGTGCGCGATGACGCCGTTGGGCGCGCCGCCGTCGCGGATCCTGCGGGTCAGGGCGCGGGTATCGATGCCGGCGATCGCCGGCAGGTGATAGGAGCGCAGCCAGGCGTCGAAATGCTGCGCCGCGCGCCAGTTCGCGGGCTCGGTGATGTCGGTCGCCAGCACAGCACCCCGCGCCGCCGGGGTCGTGGTCTCGATGTCCTCGGGGTTGGCGCCGGTATTGCCGATATGCGGGAAGGTGAAGGTGATGATCTGACCGGCATAGGAGGGATCGGTCATGATCTCCTGATAGCCGGTCATCGAGGTGTTGAAGCAGACCTCGCCCACCGCCTTGCCCTCGGCGCCCAGGCCTCGGCCCTTGATGACGGTCCCATCGGCCAGGACCAGGAGGGCGGTCGGCTTCGGATTCTCGTCGGAGCTGGGCGGGGTCGGGGCCATGGCGGCCTTTCATAGCGTCAAGGGCTGCCGGGTTCTAGGGGGAACGGCCGGCGGGGTCAAGTCGCGTGGGGCCCGAAATCATGATGGAAATCAAAGCCTTGTATGCAGTTTCGTCGGATTGTCAGGGCCGGGCGAATCCGATAGGTTGAGGACTTTCCCGCATCTTTGGATTTGAGGCCGCCATGCTGCGCGACCGTTTCAACGAGGATCTCAAAACGGCGATGAAAGCGCGCGACCAGGCCGCGGTTTCGACGCTGCGCATGATCAATTCGACCCTGAAGGACCGCGACATCGCCGCCCGCCCGAAAGGCGTGACGCAGGTCGACGAGGCCGAGATCGTAGACATGCTGCAGAAGATGGTGCGCCAGCGCCAGGAATCGATCGAGCTCTACAAGCAGGGCGGTCGCCAGGAGCTGGTCGACAAGGAGCAGGGCGAGATCGAGATCATCGAGCGCTATCTGCCGAAGAAGCTCTCGGATTCCGAACAGGCCGAGGCCATCGCCGAGGCGATCGCCGTCACCGGCGCGGCCGGCATCAAGGACATGGGCAAAGTGATGGCGGCGCTGAAGGAGCGCTATGCCGGAAAGATGGATTTCTCCAAGGTCGGCCCGGCGGTCAAAGCCAAGCTCGGTGGATGAACGACCGGACTGGGCCGGCTTATCCCGCGATTTCTCCGGTTTTCCACAAATTCGTTGTTCCCCCTGTGGATAACCTGCGGACCGTGGGGCATCTGAACTGGTAGCGTAGCGTACCAAATCGGTACGCGACTGGCCCGCCCGCCTCGCAGACCTTCGCGGAGATTTTCTTGGCCTTTTCGCCGGCTTTCCTGGACGAGCTGCGGCGCCGACTGTCGATCTTCGACCTGGTCGGCAAGAAGGTGCGCCTCACGCGCCGCGGCCAGCAGGCGACCGGCCTTTGCCCCTTCCACAACGAGAAGAGCCCGTCCTTCCACGTCTATGACGACGACGAGCCGCATTACCATTGCTTCGGCTGCGGCGCGCATGGCGATGCCATCACCTTCGTCATGCAGACCGAGGGCCTCGAATTCCGCGACGCGGTCGAGCGCCTGGCCGGCGATGCCGGGCTCGACGTGCCGAAGGACAGCCCGCAGGAGCGCGAGCGCGCCGAGCGCCAGGCCAATCTCGGCACGGTCATGGAGGCGGCCTGCGCCTTCTTCGAGAAGCAGCTCCCCGGCAGTCCCGGCGCCGATTACCTGAAGCGCCGCGGCCTCGCGCCCGAGACGATCAAGCGCTTTCGCCTGGGCTTCTCGCCGGACAGCCGCACCGCGCTGAAATCGCATCTCGCCAAGTTGAACATTCCCGAGGCCTTGGGCGTCGAATCCGGCATGCTGATCAAGCCGGAAGACGGTGGCCCGAGCTACGATCGCTTCCGCGGCCGGGTGATGTTCCCGATCGCCGATGCCAAGGGCCGCATCATCGCCTTCGGCGGGCGCACGCTCGGCGACGACAAGCCGAAATACCTGAACTCGCCGGAGACGCCGCTCTTCTCCAAGGGCCGCCAGCTCTACAACCTGAACCAGGCGCAGAAGGCCGCCCGCGACAAGAACGAGATCGTCGTGGTCGAGGGCTATATGGATGTGATCGCGCTGGCCGAAGCGGGCTTCCCGCAAGCGGTGGCGCCGCTCGGCACCGCGCTGACCGAGGCGCAGATCGAGCTGCTGTGGCGCATGGCGCCGGAGCCGATCCTCTGCTTCGACGGCGATGCCGCCGGGCAGAAGGCGGCGGCGCGGGCGGTCGAGCGCGGTCTGCCGATCCTGAAACCCGGCCTCTCGTTGCGCTTCGCCTGGATGCCGGCGGGGCAGGATCCGGACGACTTGGCGCGCTCGGGCGGGCCGGCGGCGGTCCGGACCGTGTTCGACCGGGCGGAGCCCCTGGTCCAGGTCGCCTGGGACCAGGTCCTGGCCGCCCGACCGCTGGACACCCCGGAACGCCGGTCCGGGTTCCGCAGGGATCTGTTCGCGATGGCCGACCGGATCCAGGACCCCGGCGTCCGCCAAGCCTATCGGCAGGAGATCGACGCCCGGCTCCAGGGCCTGTTCGCGCCGGCCCCGAAAGCCGCCGGCCAAGCCCTGATCGGGGGCGGGCCCGGCCGCCCAGGGTTCCAGGGGCGCTTCCAGACCCGGGTCCAGCCGGTCGGCGGGCAGGCCGCCAAACGGGGCCTGGGGCAGCTCCGGATGCTCCCCTATGAGAGCATCCTGGCGACCGTGATTAACCATGCCGAATTGCTGCACCGGCATTCCGAAACCCTTGCGGCGCAGGCGTTTCCGGCGGGTCAGCTTGACAAGCTCAAGTGCGCCATTATAGACCACGCCGCCCGGTCGCCGCGCCTTGACTCCGAGGAGTTGCAGAACCATTTGAGGAGCCTAGGCTTTTCCGCCGCCCTCGATGGCCTCTTGGCGCGGACCGGCAGCAGCAAATGGACCCTTCCGACGGCCGGGCTGGACCAGGCCGAGGCGGGGCTTTTGCACGTGATGGGCGTGCTGCGGGAGCGCAACGAGGTGCGTGGAGAGATCGACGAAGCCGCCCTCCGCTTGCAAGAATCGATGACAAACGAGGATTGGGAGCGCATGCGGTCACGGCAGATCGAGGTGCTGGAGGGCGAAAGCCGCCGCAACGATCTTGATCACGACGTGCCGGGCCGGCTTGCTCCCGGCGGGACCCATCGGAGCAAGGTCGGCTAGGACGGACGAGATTCGTGACGCGCGGGGCGCGCGTCCCGACTAGAAACACGGGACTAGAAACGCGGTCGGGATGGCCGCATCAAGGTGAAGTCGATGGCAGCGAAACCGCAGGCAAAACCAGAGCCGGCGAAAAAAGATGAGGTCCAGGACGGCCCGTTGATGGACGGGGGCGCCGCCTTCAAGAAGATGCTCGCCAAGGGCAAGGAGCGCGGCTACGTCACGGTGGACGAGCTGAACGCCAGCCTGCCCGCCGGCCAGACCAACGACCAGATCGAAGACATTCATACCATGTTGAGCGACATGGGCATCAATGTCGTCGAGAACGAGGAGAACGAGGAAGCCGAGGAAGCGCCGCCCGCCGCGGACGGCGAGCAGGAGGAATCTCGCGCTGTCGGCAATCTCGACGATGCCGATGTCGGCCGCACCGACGATCCGGTGCGCATGTACCTGCGCGAGATGGGCTCGGTCGAGCTCTTGTCGCGCGAGGGCGAGATCGCGATCGCCAAGCGGATCGAGGCCGGCCGCGACATGATGATCGGCGGCATCGGCGAGAGCCCGCTGACCCACAAGGCGATCGTCGAGTGGCGCGAGAAGCTCAAGGCCGGCCAGCTCCTGCTCCGCGACATCATCGACCTCGACGCCACCATGGGCGGCAACCTGCCCGAAGGCGCGTCGCTGGAAGGACCCGGCGAGGGCGACTTCGAGGAGGAAGAGGAATCCGAGGAGGAGACCGAGGGCGAAGGCGAGGGCCAGAACCCGAGCGGCGAAGCGGGCGAGGCCGAAGCCGAGGAAGCCAACCTGTCGCGGGCCGCGATGGAGCAGACCCTGCTGCCGCAGGTCATGGAGACCTTCGACAAGATCGCCAGCCTGCACAAGAAGCTGGAGAAGGTGCAGCTCAAGCGCCTGGAGACGATCCGCGCCGGCGAGGAGCTCAACCCGCGCAGCGAGAAGAGCTACGAGAAGCAGAAGGCCGAGATGGTCGAGCTGATGCGCTCGGTCAAGCTCAACAACTTCCGCATCGAGTTCCTGGTCGAGGAGATGTACGACCTCAACCGTCGCCTGATCGGGCATGAGGGCCAGCTCCTGCGCCTGGTGCAGAAGGCGGGCGTCAAGCGCGAGGAGTTCCTGCAGCGCTATTACGGCCAGGAGCTCGATCCGAAGTGGATCCAGAAGGTCGGCCGCCTGACCTCCAAGGGCTGGAAGAACCTGGCCGCCGACCACAAGGACGATGCGAAGAACATCCGCGGCCAGATCGCCGAGATCTCGGAAGTCGTGAACCTGCCGATAGGCGATTTCCGCCGCATCGTCAACGTCGTCCAGAAGGGCGAGCGCGAGGCGGCGCGGGCGAAGAAGGAGATGGTCGAGGCCAACCTGCGCCTCGTGATCTCGATCGCCAAGAAATACACCAACCGCGGCCTGCAATTCCTGGACCTGATCCAGGAGGGCAATATCGGCCTGATGAAGGCGGTCGATAAGTTCGAGTATCGCCGCGGCTACAAGTTCTCGACCTACGCCACCTGGTGGATCCGGCAGGCGATCACCCGCTCGATCGCCGACCAGGCG
>DASZYM010000409.1:0-7132 GCA_035545355.1 Dongiaceae bacterium | reverse complement strand
CGGCGACCATGCCAGCCTCTCGGCGGAGGATTGCGTGAAGGCGGGGACGGCGGTCGGCCTCATCTCCAGCGGCTTCCCCTCGGTCGAGGCGGCCTTGCGCTCGGTGGTCGACGCCCACGAAGACGGCCCGCCCTGCCGCGTCCTGATCTGCGGCTCCCTCTACCTCGCCGGCACCGTGCTGGCGGAGAATCGGTAGCTGGTTCCTTCTTCGGCTAGGCCTCAGGCTGCGTTAAGACCCTCACCCCTCCCTCTCCCTACGGGCGAGGGGGCGCTGCTTCGCGAATCTTCTAACTCGGTATCAGCGAGCGCTCGGTGAACCCCTTCCCCCGTGGGGGGAAGGTAGGGATGAGGGTCTTGGAGCTGCCTGAGCTTCTTCAGAACAGCGCAGCGAGCCTAAGCCCCCCGCAGCGGATACAGCATCTGCCGCCAGTATCCGTCCGGCACCGGATGGCCGCCGACGCCGTAGCCGCTCGGCCAGGCCTTGCCCGGCAGGTGATGCGTGCCGAACAGCTTGTCCAGGATCGGGAAGTGCACGGCGAAATTGACGTCGATCGCCTCCTGCTCGATGCCGTGATGCCAGTGATGGAATTGCGGCGTCGCGATGATGTGCTTCAGGAAGCGGAAATCGAACCGCACATTGGCATGGATGAAGGTCGAGTGCAGGAAGACGTAGAGGATGTAGGCCTTCAGCGCCGGCTCCGCATAGCCCAGCGCATACATCGGGATCACGGTGAAGCCGCGCAAAGCCACGATCTCCATCAGATGCATGCGCGAGCCCGCCATCCAGTCCATGGTCTGGGCCGAATGGTGCACCGCGTGGAAGCGCCACAGGAACGGCACCTGGTGGAAGGCGCGGTGCAGCCAGTACTGCACGATATCGGTGAGGACCATGATCTCGACGAATTGCAGCCAGATCGGCTGGCTCGCCATCGCGGCGCGCAGCTCGGTCCAATGCGTGTTGGCGACGATGGTGAGCGCCGGCTTCAGCGAGAGATAGGTCAGCGACTGCACCAGCAGGGAGTTGACCAGGAAGTAGAAGAGGTCGGCGCGCCAGTCCTGGCGGAAGATCGATTGTTCCGGCAGCCGGGCGAACAGCCGCTCCAGCGGGATGAAGATGATGCCGAGGAAGGTGAGGTTCAGCAGGAACCAGTCCAGCCCGAAATAGATTCCGGTATCGAGCGCGTCGCTGCTCCGGGCATGGCTGCCGCCGAGCAGGGTCGCGACCAGGATCCCGGTCACCGCGACGAAGCCCATCACCTTCTGCCGTCGCAGCGTGAGATTGAGCACCGCCAGCGCGAAGCCGAGGATCAGCACCACGTCGAGCGCGAGGCGCACCAGCCCGACATCGAGCTGCGCGCGCAGCATCGGCGTGGTCAGCACGTTGGGATAGCGGATGCAGAGCACGGTGATCAGCCCCGCCATGGCGAGGAACAGCGCCAGCACGCCGCTGATCCAGCCGGTGCCGAACCGGCGGTCGGCCTTGTCCGAGGCGAGGTCCGCCCGTAACGCGTTTCGAACTTTGCCCATGATTCCGCTCCCCCGATCCATGCCGGCGCGAGCGTTCTGACGCGTCGCCGGCGGCCCCGGTTCAAGCCTATGCCTGAACCCCGGCCGGAATGCCACCGGGGGTCACCGGTCCGTGACGGGGATCACGCCCCGCCGGCGGCGGGCGAGCCGCTCTAGAAGTTCTGCGCCATCGCGGGTTTTTCGCGCTGGAACAGGTGCTTCGGCCATTCGAACAGGACGTCGAGACCGAGCCGGCGCAGGACCAGGGTCAGGATGATCGGCCCGGCCAGACCGGCGCAGGTGCTGAGCAGGAACAGCACCCAGAAATCATGGATATCGAACACCCGGATCAGGCCGCGCCGCATCGCCGAGGAGAAGATGAGATGCGCGCAATAGATCTCCAGCGAGAACTTGCCGAACAAGGCGAGCAGCCGGTTCACCACCGGCACATGGACGCAGCCGCGGGCGATGGCGAGGCAGGCGCCGACGCCGATGATCGAGGCGGGCAGCGCCTGCGGCAGGTATTTCGAATAGCCGAAGTAATCGGTGATCAGCACCGGCAAGGCGACGGCCAGCACGATCAGCGCGACGCCCACGACCGGGCCGAACGGGAAGCCGCGCGTCTTCAGGATCCGGTTGAAGCCGATGCCGAACACGAAGAACAGGAAGAGATAGGGGATGCGCTGGAGCTCGTCGTCGCCCCACAGCCACGGGGTCAGCAATGCGCCGATCGCCCCGACGGCCAAGGCCGGCCACAGCCCGCGCTTCAGCAGGAAGTAGATCACGACGTAATAGATGAACAGCACCTGCAGGAACCACAGATGCGACAGCGGATGCACCACGGTCAGGGCGACGTCGATCAGGCCCACCGGCTTCGACGGCGGCGGGTTGTAATGCCAATAGAGCTGATAGACATGGGCCCAGATCAGGTAGGGCCAGACCACGCGCTGGAGCTTGCCCTTGAAATAGTCCCGCGGGCCCTTGCGCAGCGAGTGCTCCACGAACAGGCCGGCGATGAACATCATCAGCGGCATGCGGATCATGTCGCCGACCGGCGTCCAGAAATCGAACAGGCCCGCCGGCGTCAGCCCGGCATTGCTCATCGCCTGCATGATGTGGAGCGTCACGACGGAGACTTCCGCCATGCCGCGGGCCATGTCGATCCACGCGGTGCGCGTGGTCTCGCTCTGCGCCGGGACGGCACGACTGGCGACCATGGTCCCCAGCATCAACGCTCCTCCGGCGGCCGATCGGCGCGCGCTCTTCGCAGATCCCCGAATGGATCCCCGGGCGGGAACCCGGGGCAAAAAGGGTGATCGCAAACCGGTCTGGCGACAACAAACATTCGTGATTTACGCGATCACGCTTTCGTGGTCGCGGGCATGCGCCTCCCCTGCGGGATGCATCCGGCGCCGCCTCACCGGATGATTTCAGCGCGGTTGCCGGTTCGGCTACTTCCGGACGACGATCAGGCAGTCCTGTTTCAGCGCCTTGATGGCGGCGCATTTCGCGCTGGCCGCCGCCTTGTCCTGGAACGGCCCGGCCTGGATGCGCTGGAACACGCCCTTGGCGCCGAGATCGACGCCTTCGACCGTGAGGCTGAGGCCCGTGAGCGCGTCGCCCAGGGCCTTCTGCAGCCGGCCCCATTCCTTCTGCGCCTCTTCCGGCGTCTTCACCGCGGCGAGCTGGATGCGGATGCCGGGAATGACCTGGCCGATCGTGCCGATGGTGGCGGGGGCGGCCGGCGCCGCGGCGGTGCTGGTCGGCGGCGCGCCGTTCGGCTTCCAGGCGGCGACCTCGGCGTCGATCTTGGCGCGCTGCTCCGGGGTCAGGCTCTTGGCGACCACGCTCTTGTTGGTCTGGGAGATGGTCTTCAGGTTGCGCTGCTGCTTGGGATCGGCGCGTTCGGCCGCCAGCGAGAACCAGCGATAGGCCTCCTCGTAATTGGTGGCGACGCCCTTGCCCGTGCCGTAGATCAAGCCGAGCCGCGCCTGCGCCTGGGCATAGCCCTGGTCGGCGGCGGCGGTCATCCATTTCAGCGCTTCCATCATCGTGCCGCCATGGCCGCCGAAATAGGTTTCGGCCAGCAGGTATTGCGCGCCCGCATCGCCGTCATCGGCCAGCGGCTTCAATTCGGCGATGGCTTTGTCGTAGTCGCCCTTCTGCAGCGCCGCGCGGGCATCGGCTTCGTCCGCGGCCGCTTTCGGCCCGGCCGCAATGATCCCTGTGCCGAGGGCGGCGATCACGGCAATCACGGCCGCGCCGCGTTTCAGCGACAGGTGCATCGAACAGCTCCCACGATAGTGCGACTCGGGGCGCAAAGCATAGTCGAGCATTCCGAGTCGAGACCAGACCGGATCGCCCGAGCTTCACAAGCCCGTGCGCAAAGCGTTGCGCGCTTTCCGTGTCGCACCGGCCTCGCAAGAATGCCATCCCGAATCTGCGTTTCGCCCTAAAAGACAGTGATGTGACCAAGGAGGCGAGGATGACCGAACTGGAAGCCCATTTGCACAAGCCCGCGCGGCGCACCGTGCTGACCGGCCTTGCCGGACTCTCCCTGGCCGCCTTGCTGGCCGACCCGGTCCGGGTCGCCCAGGCCGCGGCGAGCTTGCAGACGGTCACGCTGAAGACGCCGAGCGGCCGCTCGGTCTCCGGCGCGCTCGCGCTGCCGGCGAAGACACCGGCGGGCGGCATCATGCTGGTGCACGAATTCTGGGGCCTCAACGACCAGATCAAGTCGGTGGCGGCCGAACTGGCCAATACCGGCTTCGTGGCGATCGCGATCGATCTCTATAACGGCCAGGTCGCGACCGACCAGGGCACGGCGCAGAAGCTGATGGGCGACGTGCAGGATGCCGAGGCGACCGAGACCGTCACCGCCTGGGTCGACCACCTCTACGGCATGAAGGACGTGAACGGGAAGGTCGCGACCCTGGGCTTCTGCTTCGGCGGCGGCTGGTCGCTGCGGGCGTCGCTGGCGCATCCGGTCGATGCGACGGTGATCTATTACGGGCTCTGCAACCAGTCGGCCGACGAATTGAAGAAGCTGAAGGGTCCGGTGCTCGGCCATTTCGCCGGGCAGGACAAATGGATCAACCCGCCGATGGTCGACGGCTTCGAGGCGGCGTTGAAGCAGGACGGCATCCCGGCGGAGATCTACCGCTACCAGGACGCCAACCACGCCTTCGCCAATCCCACCGGCAAGAGCTACGAGAAGGAAGATGCCCGCATGGCCTGGGACCGCACCGTCGCGTTCCTGAAGAAGACGATCGCGTAGCTGAATGCTACGCCGCCTGCCCCGCCGGTTTGAGCTCCGCGTCCGCGGCCGCCGCGCGGCCGGGGCGATGGATCAGGAGCGAGAGCACGGCGGCGACGATGCCGGTCGCGCCGGCGATGACGAAGGCCTGGAGATAGTTGCCCTGCCAGTCGTGCATCCAGCCGGCGAAGGAGGCGGCGCTGGCGGCGCCGATCTGGTGCCCCGCCGCGACCCAGCCGAAGACGATCGCGGAATCCGCCATGCCGAAATTCTCCTGGATCAGCTTCAGGGTCGGCGGCACGGTCGCGATCCAGTCGAGGCCGTAGAACACGGCGAAGATGCCGAGCTCATAGAAGCTGAAATCGGAATAGGGCAGGTAGATCAGCGAAAGCCCGCGGAGGCCGTAATACATGAACAGCAGCTTCCTGGGATCGAAGCGGTCGGTCAGCCAGCCCGAGCCGGTGGTGCCGATCAGGTCGAAGATACCCATGGTCGCCACCAGCCCGGCCGCCTGGACCTCGACGATGCCATGATCGCCGCAGAAGGCGATGAGATGCGTGCCGACCAGGCCGTTGGTGGTGAAGCCGCAGACAAAGAACGTGGCGAAGAGATACCAGAACGGACGGGTCTTCATCGCCCGGCCGAGCGTGCCGAAGGAGAGCGCGACGAGATTGCGCCGATCGGGTGCGGGATCCGCTTCTTCCGGCGTCGCGCCATAGCGCCGCAGCCCGGCATCTGACGGCCATTCCGGCAGCAGGAAGAACACGACCGGGATCAGCGCCGCCGTGGCGGCGGCGATCACCAGCGCCACGGGTTGCCAGCCGTGATGCTGTGCGATCCAGGCGAGGCCCGGATTGAAGATCAGGTTTCCGGTCGCCGTGCTCGCGGTCATCAGTCCCATGATCAGGCCGCGGCGTGTGCTGAACCAGCGCGCGACGATGGTCGCCGCCAATACCAGGGCGACGCAGCCGGAGCCGATGCCGGAGACGAGGCCCCAGAGCAGGATCAGTTGCCACGCCTGGGTCATGAAATAGCTGGCGCCGATCGCGATCGACATCACCGCCAGCGCCGACACGATCACGTGGCGGATGCCGAAGCGCTGCATCAGCGCCGCGGCGAACGGGCCCATCAATCCGTAGCAGAGGATGCCGAGGCTGGCGGACGTCGAGATCACGCCGCGATCCCAGCCGAAGGCCTGCTCGAACGGCTGGATCAGCACGCTCGGCGCGCCGCGCTGGCCGGCCGCCACCAGCAGGCAGACGAACACCACTGCCACGACGACGAACGCATACTTCTGGCCAAACGGCCTTGGGCGCGCTATGTTCATGTAACAGACCGGTACGTTACAACGAATTCCGGCTATATACGTACCGGTCTGTTACATTGTCAAACGGATTCTCTGATCCAATGGATTGAGATGGCACGGAAAAACCTTAAGACTGCTGGGGGTGAAACCATCGATAAGTCGCCGGAAAAGTCGACGGGCGCCGCGGCGCCGAAGCGCAAGCGCGGCCCGGTGGCGGCCGACCGGATCAAGCGGACGGCGCGCGACCTGTTCTACCGCGAGGGCATCCGCGCGGTCGGCGTCGATGAGATCGTCGCCAAGGCCGGTGTCACCAAGCCCAGCCTCTATCGCAGCTTCTCCTCGAAGGACGAGCTCGCGGCCGCCTATCTGCGCGACTATGACGTCGAGTTCTGGACCCGGTTCGAGCGCGCCGCCGCGGCGCATCCCGGCGATCCCAAGCAACAGCTCCTCGAATATCTGCGCGGCCTGTCGCAGCGCGCGCAACGCGCCGACTATCGCGGCTGCGGCCTTTCCAACGCCGCGCTCGAATACCCCGCAACCGATCATCCGGCGCGGCGCGTCTCCGAGGATCACAAGCGCCGCCTGCGCGCGCGTCTGGTCGAGATGGCGAAGGGCATGGGCGCCAAGCAGCCGGACGTCCTGGCCGACGGATTGCTGCTGCTGATCGAGGGCATCTTCGTCACCGGCCAGCTCTTCGGCGCCGGCGGTCCCGCGATGCATGCCGTCGAAATTGCCGAGACCATGATCGAAGCCAGCCGCGGCCGCTGATCGATGCAACTGCCGCCGGCCCTGCGCCAGGCCGTCGATGCCGCGCTGGACGGTGTGCCCCGCGCCGACCTCGCCCTCGCGCAAGACGCGCTCTCGCAACGCTATCGCAACGAAGTGCGCGACGGCCGCGCGCATCTCGCCGATGACGTCGCGGCGCGCGCCTATCTGGCCGCGCGCCTGCCGGCGACCTATGCCGCAATCCGCGCCGCGCTGGATGCCATTGCCGAGCGTCGGCGCGACTTCGCTCCGCGGAGCCTGCTCGATTTCGGCGCCGGTCCCGGCACCGCGCTCTGGGC
>DASZYM010000408.1:0-2547 GCA_035545355.1 Dongiaceae bacterium | reverse complement strand
TCCGGGCGCCGGGATTCCCGCATCTCGCCGCCATGGATTTCCTGGCCAAGGGCTACATGCTGGCGGATTCGGTGGCGATCCTCGGCTCCCTCGACATCGTTTTCGGCGAGATCGACCGATGAGCGCTGCTGACCACAACGACGACTTCCAGCCGAAGAGCTTCGCCTTCACCGAGGCGAACATCGCGGAGGCGAAGAAGCATATCGCGAAATACCCGCCGGGGCGCCAGGCCTCCGCGGTGATGCCGCTGCTCTGGCTCGCGCAGTACCAGGAAGGCTGGGTCAGCCGTGCCGCGATGGATGTGGTCGCCGGCATGCTCGACATGGCGCCGATCCGCGTCTACGAGGTCGCGACCTTCTACACGATGTACAACCTGAAGCCGGTCGGTAAGCACCTGGTGCAGATCTGCCGCACCACGCCGTGCTGGCTGCGCGGCTCCGACGCGCTGACCGAGCATTGCAAGAAGAAGCTCGGCATCGGCCTCAAGGAGACGACCGCCGACGGCAAGTTCACGATCATGGAGGTCGAGTGCCTCGGCGCCTGCGTGAATGCGCCGATGGTGCAGATCAACGACGATTTCTACGAGGACCTGACGCCGGAGACGCTCGGCAAGGTGCTCGACGAACTGGCCGCGGGGCGCCAACCCAAGATCGGCCCGCAGGTCGATCGCCTGAACTCGGCGCCGGTCGGCGGCATGACGACCCTGAAGGATATCCCGCAGCGCAGCGGCGGGGCGGAGTAGGCGATGGCGCTCCAGGACAAAGACCGCATCTTCACCAATCTCTACGGCCAGGACGACTGGAAGCTGGTGGGCGCCCGGCGCCGCGGCATCTGGGACGGCACCAAGGACATTCTCGCCAAGGGCCGCGACGCGATCATCAACGAGATCAAGGCTTCCGACCTGCGCGGCCGCGGTGGCGCCGGCTTCCCGACCGGTTTGAAGTGGTCCTTCATGCCGAAGCAGTCGGACGGCCGCCCGGCCTATCTCGTCGTCAACGCCGACGAATCCGAGCCGGGCACCTGCAAGGACCGCGAGATCATGCGGTTCGACCCGCATATGCTGGTCGAGGGCTGCCTGGTCGCCGGTTTCGCCATGGGCGCCTGCGCCGCCTACATCTACATCCGCGGCGAGTTCCCGCTGGAATGCAAGAACCTGCAGTCGGCAATCGACGAGGCCTATGCAGCGGGCCTCATCGGCAAGAATGCCTGCGGCTCGGGCTACGACTATGACGTTTACCTCCATCGTGGCGCCGGCGCCTATATCTGCGGCGAGGAAACCGGCCTGATCGAGAGTCTCGAGGGCAAGAAGGGCCAGCCGCGCCTGAAGCCACCTTTCCCGGCGGCGGTCGGCCTCTATGGCTGCCCCTCGACCGTGAACAACGTCGAATCCATCGCGGTGGCGCCGACCATCATGCGCCGCGGCGCAGCCTGGTTCGCGGCGCTGGGGAGGCCGAAGAATACCGGCACCAAGCTCTTCTGCATCTCCGGGCATGTGAACAAGCCCTGCAATGTCGAAGAGGAGATGGGCATTCCCCTCCGCGAGCTGATCGACCGCCATTGCGGCGGCGTGCGCGGCGGCTGGGACAATCTGCTGGCGGTCATTCCGGGCGGCGCCTCGGTGCCGATGCTGCCGAAATCGATCTGCGACACCGTGCTGATGGATTTCGATTCCTTGCGCGCGGTCCAGTCGGGCCTCGGCACGGCCGCGGTGATCGTGATGGACAAGTCCACGGATCTGGTCGAGGCGATCTCCCGCCTCTCGCATTTCTACATGCATGAGAGCTGCGGCCAGTGCACGCCGTGCCGCGAGGGCACCGGCTGGATGTACCGGATCATGCAGCGCATGGTGAAGGGCGACGCCCGGCTGGACGAGATCGACATGCTGCTCGACGTCACCAAGCAGATCGAGGGCCACACGATCTGCGCATTGGGCGACGCCGCGGCTTGGCCGATCCAGGGCCTGTTCCGGCACTTCCGTCCGGTGGTCGAGGAACGCATCCGCGCCTACGGCGCGCGCGAGGCGGCGGAGTAGGGGAATGATCGGCGTGACCCACACTCGCTCCAACAAGCAACGAATTGGCGGCTGACATGCCGAAGATGACGATTGACGGCACCGAGATCGAGGTGCCCGCGGGGATCACGGTGCTGCAGGCCTGCGAGCTGGCCGGCAAGGAAATACCGCGGTTTTGTTATCATGAGCGGCTGTCCGTCGCCGGCAATTGCCGCATGTGCCTGGTCGAGCAGGAGAAGGCGCCCAAGCCGATCGCGAGCTGCGCCATGCCGGTCGCCGACGGCATGGTGATCAAGACCGACACGCCGATGGTCAAGAAGGCCCGCAACGGCGTGATGGAGTTCCTGCTGATCAACCATCCGCTCGACTGCCCGATCTGCGACCAGGGCGGCGAGTGCGACCTGCAGGACCAGGCGGTCGGCTATGGCCGCGGCTTCTCCCGCTACACCGAGGAGAAGCGCGCCGTCACCGACAAGGAGTTCGGCCCGCTGATCAAGACCGTGATGACGCGCTGCATCCAGTGCACGCGCTGCATC
>DASZYM010000407.1:0-3072 GCA_035545355.1 Dongiaceae bacterium | reverse complement strand
CCGGTGAATACGGTCGTCAGTAACTTACGTCTGGTCAGCATTGGGGCTCCGATTCCCCCGCCTCCACGCCGCCGGAAGCTAACCCATTGCCCGGATTGGAGCAACCGCGGCGGCGATCACTTTTGCTCAGTGGCTGTGTTGTGGCTGGGATTCGACGGCGCGGCGGCCGGTCAGGCCGGACGCCAATGTCAGGAAGTATACCGTGGCGCTGATCGCGGTGATGCAGAAGCTGGCCGGCCAGTCGCTGTAATAGGAGAGCACGAGGCCCGCCCAGGCCTCGACCAGCGCCAAAACCGCCGACAGCGCGACGCCGACGCCGATCTTTCCGGTCAGGCGCTGCGCCGCCGCGGCCGGTCCGACCATCAGGGAAAAGACCAGCAGGACGCCGACCACCTGGGTGCATTCCGCAACCGCCACCGCGACGATCGCCAGGAAGATCATGGAGACCAGGCGCAGCGGCACGCCCTTGGCCTCCGCCAGCTCGGGCTGCAAGGTCGAGAACAAGAGCGGCCGGGCGATGATGCCGAGCGCGGCAAGGCTGAGCACGCCGAGCCCCAGCAGGATCCCGAGGATGCCGCGATCGACGCCATAGACATTGCCGAACAGCAAGGCCGTCGCCTGGGTCGCGAAGGCGGTGAAGTAATGCAGGAACAGGATGCCGAAGCCGAGCGAGAGCGACAGCACGATGCCGATCGCGACATCGCGGCCGTTCAAGCGCTCGCCGAGCACGCCCATCAGCATGCTGGCCGCGACGGTGAAGATGATGAGGCCCCAGAACGGCGAGGCGCCGATCAGGATCGCGCCGGTGGCGCCGGCAAAGCCGACATGGGAGAGCGCGTGGCCGGCGAAGGTCTGGCTGCGCGCGACCAGGAAATAGCCGACCGCGCCCGCGACCACCGCGACGATGGCGGAGGCGGCGAAGGCGTTCTGCATGAAGCCGTATTCAAGCATCGTGATGATGATGGCGGTGGGCGTCCGCCTCCATGTCCTGGCCGCCCGCCATCACGAAGATGCGGCCGCCGAGGCGGATGACATCGATCTCCGCGCCATAGAGCCGCGAGAGGACCGGCGGATTGATCACCTCCTCCACCGTGCCGATGGCGGCCTTGCCGGCGCCGAGATAGAGCACGCGGTCGATGGCGCCCAGCAGCGGGTTCAATTCATGGGCGCTGAAGACGACGGTGATGCCGAGCTGGCGCTGCAGCCGGCGCACCAGATCGACGATGCCCTTCTGGTGCCTTGGGTCGAGGCTGATCAGCGGCTCGTCCAGCAGCAGCAGCTTGGGATCGCCGAGCAAAGCCTGGGCCAGCATCAGGCGCTGGCGCTCGCCGCCGGACATGCGGTCGATCGGACGCTGGGCCAGCGGCCCCGCTTCGACCAGGTCGATCGCGCGGTCGACCTCGCGCCAGGCCGCGGTGTCGAGCCAGGGCTTGCCCCAGCGGTGGCCTTGCGCCGCGCTGGCGACGAAGTCGCGGCCGCAGAGGCGCAGCGGGCTTGCGCCGCTGCGGCTTTGCGGCATGTAGCCGACGGCGGGATTGCCCCGGCTGACCGGGCGGCCGAAGACGCGGATCGCGCCGCCGGCGGGCCGCACCAGGCCGAGGGCGGCGCGCATCAGCGTGGTCTTGCCGGCGCCGTTGGCGCCCAGCATGCCGAGGAACTCGCCGTCGCGGATTTCGAAGCTGACTTCGGAGAGAACCGCGCGTGTGCCGAGGGTGATGCTGACGCGGTCGAAGCCGACGGCGATCACGCCCGGACGATTCAATTCTGCGCCAGCGCTTTCTCGAGAGCGTCCAGCTGGGACATCATCCATTGCTGATAAGTCTTCCCGGCCGGTTCGGTTTCGCTGACCCCGACCACCGGTACATGCGATGCATTCGCCAAGTCAAGCAAGCGCTTGGTCAGGTCGTCGGTGGTCTGGCTGTTGTAGAACAGGACCCTGACCTGGCGGTTCTTCAGGTCGTTCTCGAACTCGCCGACATCGGAGGCGCTGGGCTCGGTGTCGTTCATCACCGCCATCTGGAAGCGCTGGTTGCGCATGTTGAGGCCGATCGCCTTGGCCATGTAGCCGAAGACCGGCTCGGTCGCGGTGACCATGGCGCCCTGATATTTCTGACGGAGCGCGGCGATCTTGTCCTGGATCGGCTGGATCGAGGCGGTGAAGGCCTGGAGCCGCGTGTCGTAATCCGCCTTGTGGTCGGGATCGACGCGGGCGAGCTCGGCGGCGATCGCCTCGGCGACCGTGGTCATGGTGGCGGGATCGTACCAGAGATGCGGATTGTCCCCGCTCTTCCGGCCGACCAGGTCGGCCGCGACGATGGTCTTGCGGTCGCTCGACGGCGAGGCCGCCAGCAGCTTCTCCATCCAGGGGTCGTAGTCGATGCCGTTATAGACGACGAGCCGCGCGCCGGAGACCGCGCGCGCGGTCGAGGGGCTGACCTCGAATTGATGCGGGTCCTGGTCGGGATTGCTGAGGATGCTGCTGACCTTCACATTCGGGCCGCCCACCTGCCCCGCCACGTCGGCGTAGAAATTCTCCGCCGCCAGCAGGTTCACCGGCTGTGTCGCCGCCGGCGCCGAACCCGCCCCAAAAGCAAGGAACGCCGCCAAAACGAGGCCTGTCTTTCGCATAGGACTCTCTCCAATCTGCTGCTCTATGCGCAATGTTATAATATAACGTTTCGCGAATAGTCAAACGGAACCGCGGCCTTGCTCCTCCGCGGGTGGACGGCACCGGGGATGCATCCTAGCTTCCACATCATGGTAGACGCCGGAACAACCGCGCCCCCGATCGTCGTTCCGGAGAGCCCGGCAGCCCCGCCCCCGACCGAGGCGCGGAGCAGCCGGGGCGTTTGGGCGTCGCTGGTCTTCCACGCGCTGATTCTGGCGGCGCTCGCCTGGCACGCATGGCCGCGCGACGACACCCCGCCGGTGCCGCCGATCTCGGTCGATCTGGTCGAGATCGGGCCGTCGACCCAATCGCCGGCCGCCGCGCGCCATGCCGATGTCCCGCAGGAGCGCGCCGAGGAAATCTCCGACCGCGCCTCCCGCGATGCCGTCCCGCCCAAGGCGCCG
>DASZYM010000406.1:0-11434 GCA_035545355.1 Dongiaceae bacterium | reverse complement strand
TGAAGGCGACCATCGCGGGCGAAGGCATCGGCGCGCTGGCCTTCATCCCGCTTGTGCAGAGCGGCCGCCTGCTCGGCAAGTTCATGGTCTATTTCGACGCGCCGCATCCCTTCCAGCAGCACGAGCTCGACGTCGCGATGGCGATTGCGCGCCAGCTCGCCTTCGCGGTCGAGCGCATGCGCGGCGAGGAATCGCGGCTGCGCGGCATGCATGCGGCGCTGCAGCTCGCCGCGATCGTCGAATCGTCGGATGACGCGATCGCCAGCAAGGACCTGAACGGCATCGTCACAAGCTGGAACAAGGGCGCCGAGCGCATCTTCGGCTATACGGCGGAAGAGATCATCGGCCGGCCGATCGCCATCCTGATCCCCGCCGACCGGCAGGACGAGGAGCCGGAGATCCTGCGGCGCATCCGCAACGGCGAGCGCATCGAGCATTACGAAACCGTGCGTCAGCGCAAGGACGGGCGCCTGATCGACATTTCCCTGACCGTCTCGCCGATGCGCGACGAGACCGGCCACATCTTCGGCGCCTCGAAGATCGCCCGCGACATCACCGAGCAGAAGATCGCCGAGGCGAAGCTGAAGGAGAGCGAGCGCCGGCTGCAGGATCTGCTGGCCGCGATCCCCGCCGCGATCTACACCACCGATGCCGAGGGACGGATCACCTATTTCAACGAGAAGGCGGTCGAGCTCGCCGGCCGCCGGCCCAAGCTCGGCAGCGACGAGTGGTGCGTCACCTGGAAGCTCTATTGGCCCGACGGCCGGCCCCTGCCGCACGCCGAATGCCCCATGGCGGTGGCGCTCAAGGAGGGACGCACGATCCGCGACGCCGAAGCGGTCGCCGAGCGGCCGGACGGGACGCGGGTGCCCTTCATTCCCTACCCGACGCCGCTGTTCGACGAGACGGGCAAGATCGTCGGCGCGATCAACATGCTGGTCGATATAAGCGAGCGCAAACAGGCCGAGACACAGCAGCGCATGCTCCTCAACGAGCTCAATCACCGAGTCAAGAACAACATGCAGCTCCTGCAATCGCTGCTTTCCTCGGCCGCGCGCGAAACCTCCAGCCCGGAGGCGAAGGCCGTGTTGCGCGAGGCCGGCGACCGGCTGGCGGCGATGTCGGCGGCGCAGCGTGTGCTCTACTCAACCGCGGACGCGACGCGCTTCGACGCGCGCCATTTCCTCGAAGCGGTCTGCCAGTCCGCGCGCCAGGTGTTCCCCACGGGCGTCCGGATCGAGTATTTCGCCGAGCCGGCCGATCTTTCCAACGAGGCGGCGATGCCGCTCGCCTTGATCCTCAACGAGCTGCTCACCAATGCGGTCAAGCATGGATTGAAGGGCGGGCCCGGCGTCATCCGGGTGAAGCTGGTGCGCGACGGCCAATCCTTCGTGCTACAGGTCGAGGATGACGGCCCGGGCTTCGATCTCGACAGCGTGCGCCGGCATTCCTCCGGCATCCGGCTGGTCGAAGGCCTGGCCCGCCAGCTCCGGGGCCGGTTCGAGGTGAGCCGGCAACCCAGCCGCTGCGCGATCCGCTTCTAGCCGGTGTTGTCCATGGAAAACCGCTCGCCCGGATATCCGCCGCGGACCGCGCTCGATCACGGGATGGCGCATCCGCAGATGGGTGCCACGCGGCCGCACCCAGTCCATGCCCGTGAAGGTACGTCCGGTCCGCCGGCGAGCGCCACCGGCACGATCCGGATCCTGTTGGTCGAGGACGACTACTTCGTCGCGCTCGACGCCGAGCATGCGCTGAAGGCGGCGGGCTTCGTCGTGGTCGGAACGGCAGCGACCGCCGAGGAAGCGATCGCGATCGCCGACCAGGAGAAGCCCGATCTCGCGGTCATGGACATCCGCCTGGCGGGAGGGCGCGACGGGGTCGAGACCGCGCTGGAGCTGTTCCGCCGCCGCGGCATCCGCTCGATCTTCGCGACCGCCCATGCCGATCCGGAGATGCGCCGCCGCGCCGCGGCGGCCGAGCCGCTGGGCTGGCTGCCGAAGCCCTACACCACCGATTCCCTCGCCGAGCTGGTGCGCCAGGTCCTCAAGACGCGCGACAGCCACTGAGCGGAAGCGCCGGCCTGCTCGCTAGAGCCAGGCCAGCGGCAGGACATCTTCCTTGCCGATCGCGAGCACCGAGGGGCGCAGCACGCCGCGGCGGTACTTCACCATCGCCGCCAGCTCGATGATGCGCCGGCGCTCCTCGAACTCCTCGATCAGCCGGTGCAGCGAGCCCCGCGGCGGACAGCCGATCTCGGCCAAGGCCGAGCGCATCGCGTAGCAATCGACCGGCGCGTCGCCGGAAAGCGCGGTGATCCTGATCGCGTCGCGATCCGGAAAGTAGACGCCGATATCGCCGATGAAGCGGAGGGACATCCCCCTTCTCCTGATGACGCCTCATCATCGGGCGCGGCCGCCCGGGTGCCAATCCGAATAGCGAAGATCGAGCGGGCGTATACCCGGATCGCGCCGCCGGCAAACCTGTCGGCAGCCGCCCGGCCGGCCGACCCTCTCGATTTATGGTAGTGCAGCGCGGAGCGGAGTGTGGCATAGACGGGCAGCACAGACGCGCCGCAACGGGGACGGCGCGCGCGCACACGATGGGGAGATCTTGCGCGCCGCCATAAATACGATGGTATTCGCCGTCGTCATCTCGGGTGTCGGACCGCTGCTGGTCCGCGACAGCCCGGTCGATCCGGCGGCGACAGCCTTCTGGCGGCTGTTCATCGGCCTGCCGGCGGCGTTCTTCCTGGTCCGCGGCTCGATCTTCCTGCCGGCCCGCGGCATGCTCTGGGTTGCGATCGCCGGGCTGCTGCTGACCGGCGACCTCTTCTTCTGGAACAGCGCGCTGGTCCGCACCACGATCCTCGAGGCGACGGTCCTGATCATGATCTATCCGGTGATCACCGCGGTCGCCGGCTACTTCCTGTTCAAGGAGCGGATCACCGCGCGCTTCGCGGCCGGCGCCGGCATCGCCTTCATCGGCCTGCTGCTGATGACGCTGCATGCCGGCACGCGCGGCACGTCGAGCCTGACCGGCGACCTGATGTCGATCGCGGCGGCCTTCTTCTATGCCGGCTCGCTGATGATCACGAGCCGGATGTGCCAGGCCTACGACACCGCGAAGGTCTCGTTCTGGCTGCTGTCCTGGGCCGCCGCGGGCGCAGCACCCATCGGCCTGATGGAGGCGCGGCCCTTCCCGATCACGCTGCATGACTGGCTCTATATCCTGGCCTATGCCTTGCTGACCGTGGTCGGCTATGCCCTCTTCAACCGCAGCCTCAAAGTGGTGCCGACCAGCATCGCCTCGCTGATGGGCTATGGGCAGCCGGCGGTCGCGACCCTGCTCGGCGCCTTCGTGCTGAAGGAGGTGCCGAGCTGGACCGGCATTCTCGGCGCCCTGTTCGTCGTCGCCGGCCTGCTGCTCTCGACCCGGCATGCCGCGCCGGTCCCGGAGACCGATGCCGAACCCGCGGAGTAGCGGCAGCCGGGGTGGCGACCAGGGGGCGAAGCGGCTATCTTCCCGGCCCATGACCGGTCCATCGGGCAGCGACACCCAGGAAAACACCCGGACGCGCGGCTATTTCGGCCTCGGCGTCGAGGGCATCTCCAAGCCGATGAACCTCGGCGCGGTGCTCCGGACCGCGCATGCCTTCAATGCCAGCTTCGCCTTCTCGATCGATGCGCAGTTCAACGTCGCCGACGTGCTGGCGAGCGACACTTCGGTCGCCTTCAACAGCCTGCCGCTGCAGCTCTACGACAACCTCGACGCGTTCACCTTGCCGTTCGGCTGCCGGCTGATCGGCATCGAGATCACCGAGGATGCGGTCGACCTGCCGAGCTTCACCCACCCGCTGGCCGCGGCCTATGTGCTGGGGGCCGAGCGCGACTCCTTGTCGCCCGCCCTCCAGGCGCGCTGCGACTTCATCGTGAAGATCCCGACCAAGTTCTGCGTGAACCTGGCGGTCGCCGGCGCGATCGTCATGTATGACCGGATGATCAGCCTGGGGCGGTTCGCCGAACGGCCGGTCCGGGTCGGGGGGCCAGCGGCGGCGCAGAAGCGGCACCGCCACGGCCTTCCGGTCTGGAAGCAGAACCGATTGAAAGCATTGATCAATTCTGACTAGGCGGCAGGATTCCGGGTGGATTTTCCGATTCCCGCCTGATAAGACGCCGCCATGACAAAGATTCGCAACACCCCCTTCGCCTCGCCACTCCTTGCATTTCTCGCGGCGGCGCTCATCTGCAGTGCGGCGCCCGCTCTCGCCCAGCAGGCGGCACCGGCCGATCCACCGGCCTCGCCGACGGCGGCGACGCCCAAGCCGGTCGGCACCTTCAAGGCCTGGTCGGCCTATACCTTCGAGGATAAGGGCCGGCTGATGTGCTACACCCAGGGCGAGCCCGCGGGCACGATCGGCAAGGCGGCCGATCGCGGCAAGGCGGCGGTCATGGTGATCCAGGCCCCGGACGCCGCGGCCAAGGACCAGGTCTCGATCGTGCTCGGCTTCGCGCCGCCCGACGGCAAGTCGGTCAGCGTGACGATCGGCCCCAAGGCCGGGCGCGGCAAGAAGTTCACCTTGAAGAAGTTCGCCGTCGGCCGCGCCTGGGCCGACAGCGAGAAGCTGGACAAGCAATTGGTCGATGCGATGAAGCGGTACGATTGGCTGGTGGTCTATGCGGTCTCGTCGAAGAGCGAGAAGGTGCAGGACACCTACAACCTGACCGGCTTCGGCGACGCCTATGACGCCGCGGTGAAGGCCTGCAAATAGATGAGCACCGGTCAGCACGCCGCTCTGTTCGCCGCACCCGCGCCGCGCGCCGATGAGAAGCGCGTGCTGGTCGGGCTCGACCGCGACGAGCTGACGGCGCTGATGCAGGAGATCGGCGAGCCCGCCTTCCGCGCCAAGCAGCTCTGGCACTGGATCTATCACCGCGGCGAGACCGATTTCGAGAAGATGACCAGCCTCGCCAAGCCGTTCCGCGCGGCCTTGGCCGAGCATTTCGAGGTCGGTCGCCCGGGGGTCAGCGTCGACCGGCAGTCGATCGACGGCACGCGCAAATGGCTGCTGAAATTCAGCGACGGCCAGGAAGCGGAATCGGTGCATATCCCGGAGGAGGATCGCGGCACGCTCTGCGTCTCCTCCCAGGTCGGCTGCACCTTGACCTGCAAGTTCTGCCATACCGGCACCCAGCGGCTGGTGCGCAACCTCGCGGCCGGCGAGATCGTCGGCCAGGTGCTGAACGCCCGCGACAGCTTGGGCGAATGGCCGAGCCCGCAGGACGGGCGGCTGCTCTCCAACATCGTCATGATGGGCATGGGCGAGCCCCTCTACAATTACGACAACGTCGCCAAGGCGCTGAAGATCGTGATGGACCACGAGGGCATCTCGATCTCCAAGCGCAAGATCACGCTCTCGACCGCGGGCGTGGTGCCGATGATCGGGCGCGCCGGCGCCGAGCTCGGGGTCAATCTCGCGATCTCGCTGCATGCGGTCACCGATGAGCTGCGCGACAAAATCGTGCCGATCAACAAGAAATATCCGATCCAGGAGCTGATGCAGGCCTGCCGCGATTATCCGACGCTGAACAATGCGCGGCGCATCACCTTCGAATACGTGATGCTGAAGGATGTGAACGACAGCCCGGCCGAAGCCCGCGCGCTCGTGAAGCTGATCGAGGGCATCCCCGCCAAGGTGAACCTCATTCCATTCAACCCCTGGCCCGGCGCGCCCTTCGAGCGCTCGACCGATGCCGCGATCGCCAGGTTCAGCGACATCGTGTTCAACGCCGGCTATGCCAGCCCGGTCCGCACCCCGCGCGGCGAGGACATCATGGCCGCCTGCGGCCAGCTCAAGAGCGAAAGCGTCCGCGCGCGCAAGAGCGCCCGCGACGCCAAGGAAGCCGCCGCCCTCCACTGAACTTCGCGACGACCCGCAAGCCTGGCTCGAACGCGCGGCGGCGCTGTTGCATGCGCCGCTGTTACAGGACGATACGCGATAAGACGTGATCGGCGCGGGTGCAACCGCGGCCGCGCCCTCGGGGTTTCTGGGAAAGCCGTATAAGCCCGTCTCCGCATGGGAGTTCCCATGGTCTCCGCCGATAAATCGTCCCAACGGCATCGTTCGACTGCCGGCCGCTGGATTGCCGGGGGTGTCATTCTCATTTTCGCCGTGGGGATCTTCGTCGGCTGGCATTTCGTCGCCGCGCATCGCGCCGCGCAGACGGCTGCGGCAAAAGGACCGCCCCCGGTTCCGGTCACGGTGGCCGAGGCGCGGAGCGGGAACTTCCCGGTCTATCTGAACGGCCTCGGCACGGTGCAGCCTTACGAGACCGTGACCGTGCATAGCCGGGTCGATGGACAGCTTACCGAAGTCGATTTCCGCCAGGGGCAGATGGTCGCGGCCGGCGATGTGCTGGCGAGGATCGATCCCCGGCCCTATCAGGCCGTGCTGGACCAGGCCAAGGCGAAGAAGGAGCAGGACGAGGCCGCGCTGGCGCAGGCGCGCGCCGATCTCAAGCGCTATCAGTCGCTGGCCACCAATCAATTCGCACCGAAGCAGCAGGTCGAGACGCAGCAGGCGATGGTCGACCAGTTGATCGCCGAGATCGCCGGCGACCAGGCCGCGATCGACAGCGCCGGGACGCAGCTCGACTACACGACGATCCGCGCGCCGATCGCCGGTCGGACCGGATTCCGCGGCATCGATCCCGGCAATATCGTGCATGCAGCGGATGCAACCGGCATCGTCAGCATCGTCAAGCTGCAGCCGATCTCCGTCGTCTTCACGGCGCCGGAGCAGCAGATCCAGGCGATCAACCAGGCGCTCGCGCTCGGCGAGGTCCGCGTGACGGCGCTCGCCTCGGACGAATCGAAGGTCCTGTCGCAAGGCCATCTCGCCCTGGTCAACAACGAGATCGACGAGGCCAGCGGCACGATCGGGATGAAAGCGAGCTTCGAGAACCGGGACAATGCGCTCTGGCCCGGCCTCTCGGTCTCGACCCGGCTGCTGCTGCGCACCTTGCAGAACGTCGTGGTCGTGCCGGAGGACGCGCTGCAGCGCGGACCGGACGGCTTCTACGTCTTCCTGGTCGGCGGCAACAACAAGGTGACACAGCAGGCGGTGAAAATCGGCGATCAGGGCGACGGCAAGGCGGTGATCGCGCAGGGGCTGAAGGACGGCGACAAGGTCGTGACCGAAGGCCAGTACAAGCTGCAGCAGGGGACCGTGGTGAAGCCGCAGAGCGGCAACAGCACCGGGACGAGCGGGGAACAGCAGGCCGAGAACCTACAGGCAGGCTGATGGCCGAAGACCAGGAACGGGCCGGCGAAGCGCCGCAACCGCCGGAAAATCGACCGGCGAAAGCCGATCCGGGCGGCGTTTCCGCGCCGTTCATCCGGCATCCGATCGGCACGACCCTGCTGATGATCGGCGTGCTGTTCGCCGGCATCGTCGCCTATCCGCGCCTGCCGGTGGCGCCGCTGCCGCAGGTCGACTTCCCGACCATCCAGGTGCAGGCGAGCTTTCCGGGCGCCAGCCCCGAGACCATGGCTTCGGCCGTGGCGCAACCGCTGGAGACCCAGTTCGCGAAGATCCCGGGCGTCAGCGAGACCACATCGACCAGCACCTTGGGTTCGACCGAGGTCACCATCCAGTTCGATCTCGACCGGGATATCGACGGCGCCGCCAATGACGTGCAGGCGGCGATCAACGCGGCGGGCGGCCAGTTGCCGAAGGACCTGCCGAGCCCGCCGACCTATCGCAAGGTGAATCCGGCGGATTCGCCGATCCTGCTGCTGAGCGCCACCTCGGACACGCTGCCGCTCACCACGGTCGATGACGATGTCGAGACCAAGCTCGCCCAGCAGATCAGCGAGATCTCCGGCGTCGGCGAGGTGATCGTCGGCGGCCAGCAGAAACCGGCGGTCCGCATCCAGCTCGATCCCGCCAAGCTGGTCGCCAAGGGCCTGTCGCTGGAGGATGTGCGCAACCAGCTTTCGGTGGCGACGGTCGACAGCCCGAAGGGCCTGATCGATGGCGCCACGCGCTCCTTCACCATCTACAGCAACGATCAGCTCACCGAGGCCGACGCCTGGAACAACGTGATCGTCTCCTATCGCGACGGCGCGCCGCTGACGGTGCGGGATATCGGCACCGCGGTCACCGGCGCCGAGGATGCCAAGCAGGCGGCCTGGGCCGACAACAAGCGCGGCGTCTTCCTGGTGATCTTCGAGCAGCCCGGCGTCAATGTGATCGAGACCGTGGACCGGGTGATGGGCAGCCTGCCGCGCCTGGAACAGGCGCTGCCGCCGGGGATCAAGATCGGCGTGATCAGCGACCGGACGCAGACCATCCGCGCCTCGATCCACGACGTGCAGTTCACCCTGCTGCTGACCATCGCCCTGGTGGTGATGGTGATCTTCCTGTTCCTGCGCAGCCTCTGGGCGACCGTCATCCCGGGCATCACCGTGCCGCTGGCTTTGTTCGGCGCCTGCGGGCTGATGTGGCTCGCCGGCTACAGCCTGGACAATCTCTCGCTGATGGCGCTGACCATCTCGGTCGGCTTCGTGGTCGATGACGCGATCGTCATGCTGGAGAACATCACCCGCTATGTCGAGCGGGGCGACGATCCCAAGACCGCTTCCCTCAAAGGCGCGCGGGAGATCGCCTTCACCATCATCTCGATCAGCTTCTCGCTGATCGCGGTCTTGATCCCGCTGCTGCTGATGGGCGGGATCATCGGCCGCCTGTTCCGCGAGTTCGCGGTGACCCTGTCCATGACCATCGTGGTCTCGGCGGCGGTCTCGCTGACGCTCTCGCCGATGATGGCCTCGCGCTTCCTGAAATCCGAGAAGGAGACCAGGCACGGACGGCTCTACCAGCTCAGCGAACGCGGCTTCGAGGCCCTGATCCATGCCTATGAACGCGGCCTCGATTGGGTGCTGAAATTCCGCCTCGTGACCTTGCTGGTCTTCCTCGCGACCCTGGCGCTGTCGGTCGCACTCTTCGTCCTGATCCCGAAGGGTTTCTTCCCGCAGCAGGATACCGGGCTGATCACCGGCACCGCGGAAGCCGGCCAGGACATCTCCTTCGCCGACATGGAGAAGAAGATGGAGGCTTTGGGCGCGATCGTGATGAAGGACCCGGCGGTCGCGCATCTGGCAATGTCGATCGGCGGCACCGGGAATGCGATGAATACCGGGCGGCTCTACATCACCCTGAAGCCGCGCGACCAGCGCGATGTCAGCGCCGATCAGGTGATCGCGCGGCTGGGGCCGAAGACCGCATCGGTCGAGGGCGCGCGGCTCTTCATGCAGGCGGCGCAGGATGTGCGGGTCGGCGGCCGGGCCTCGCGCACCCAGTATCAATACACCTTGCAGGATTCCGATCTCGGCGAGCTCAACACATGGGCGCCGAAGATGCTGGCCAAGCTGAAGACGGTCAAGGAGCTGACCGACGTCGCCTCCGACCAGCAGACCCAGGGCCAGACCCTGACCCTGAAGGTCGACCGCAGCCAGGCGGCGCGCTACGGCCTCACCATGCAGCAGATCGACGACACGATCTATGACGCCTTCGGCCAGAGGCAGATCGCGCAGTATTTCACCCAGCTCTCGAGCTACGAAGTGATCATGGAGATCCTGCCGGAGCTGCAGGGCGACCTCTCGGCGCCGGACCGGATCTATCTCCATTCGCCGACCACCGGCGGCGAGGTGCCGCTCTCGACCTTCACCTCATGGACCACCGAGCCGGTCCAGCCGCTGGCGATCAACCACCAGAGCCAGTTCCCGTCGATCACCATCAGCTTCAACCTCGCGCCCGGCCAATCGCTGGCCGAGGCGACCGATGCGATCCACCGGGCCGAAGCCGATATTCATTTCCCGGCGACCATCAATACCAGCTTCCAGGGCAACGCCGCGGCCTTCCAGCAATCGCTCTCGACCGTGCCGATGCTGATCGTCGGCGCGCTGATCGTGGTCTATCTGATCCTGGGCATCCTCTATGAGAGCTTCATCCACCCGATCACCATCCTCTCGACCCTGCCCTCGGCCGGGGTCGGCGCGCTCGCGACCCTGATGCTGTTCCACTACGACTTCAGCCTGATCGCGCTGATCGGCGTCATCCTGCTGATCGGCATCGTGAAGAAGAACGGGATCCTGCTGGTCGATTTCGCGATCGTCGCCGAGCGCGACGAAGGCCTGTCCTCGGAAGCGGCGATCCGCAAGGCGGCGCTGCTGCGCTTCCGGCCGATCATCATGACCACCGCGGCGGCGATGCTGGGCGGCGTGCCGCTGATGCTGGGCCAGGGCACCGGCTCGGAGCTGCGCCAGCCCCTGGGCTTCGCCATGGTCGGCGGCCTGCTGGTGAGCCAGGCGCTGACGCTCTTCACCACGCCGGTCGTCTATCTCTACCTCGACAAGCTGGGGCAGCGCTTCTCGCGCAAGCGGGAAGGGCGGCCGGAGGCTCGGCCGCAGCCCGCCCCACAGCCGGGGGAATAGCGCGACAGTTCGACTGCCCGTGCGCTTTCCTCTTGCCGAAGCCAGGTGCTACTATGACAAGAGGTGAGCGAGGAGATGTCCGTGGCGAAAGTGGTTGTCAAGAATCTGCAGACCAAGGCCCCGAAGAAGAAACGGTCGTCAGTGGTTGAAAAGACATATACGGATTCGCAAGGGCGTAAGCAGACGATTCGAAAGATCGACGCGAAGAGCAAAACCTTCGGCAGCGGTCTCGAATTTGTCTTCAAGAAGAACGTCACCACGGCAAGAAGCGAGAACAAGAGGCTCCTGGGCCGCGCCGACTATGCCCCCCGCAAGGGTTGAATCGCCGGCATTTTGGATCGTCGCATCCAACGCACACGATGAAGACTTACAGAATCGCGGCCATTCCCGGCGATGGAATCGGCCAGGAAGTGATCGCCGCCGGGATCGAGGTGCTGACTGCCTTGGCCGCACGCGCCGGCTTTGCATGCACGTTCGATCGGTTCGACTGGGGATCGGATTACTACAGAGCCCATGGCGTGATGATGCCCGAGGACGGGCGCGACCGGATCAAGGACCATGACGCGATCTTCTTCGGCGCGGTGGGCGCGCCGGGGATTCCCGACCATGTGACGCTTTGGGGCCTGCGGCTCGCGATCTGCCAGCCCTTCGACCAATACGCCAACGTGCGGCCGACGCGGATCCTGCCGGGAATCGTCAGCCCGCTGCGCCATGTCAGCGGACCGGAGCTCGACTGGGTGATCGTGCGGGAGAATTCCGAGGGCGAATATGCCGGGGTCGGCGGCCGGGCGCACAGGGGCTTGCCGGAAGAGGTCGCGACCGATGTCGCGGTCTTCACCCGCGCCGGCGTCGCGCGGATCATGCGCTATGCCTTCGGGCTCGCACGCTCCAGGCCGCGCAAGCGCCTGACCGTCGTCACCAAGTCGAACGCCCAGCG
>DASZYM010000405.1:0-2438 GCA_035545355.1 Dongiaceae bacterium | reverse complement strand
AGGGCGCGCTGAAACAGGCGATGGCGATCACCACCAGCACGATCAGCCCGACGACCGCCGCCTTGTTCTTCAGGAAGCGATGGCGCGCATCGGCCCAGAGGCTGCGCCCCTTGATCTCGACGATGCCGGCAGCGCCCGGCGGCAGGGTGAGATCGGCCATCAGTCGTACCGCACTTTGGGATCGAGCACGCCGTAGAGGATATCGGCGACCAGGTTGCAGAAGATCACCAGCGCCCCATAGAAGATCGTGACGCCCATGACCATCGTGTAGTCGCGGTTGAGCGAGGATTGCACGAAGTAGCGGCCGATCCCGGGAATGCCGAAGATCTGCTCGACCACGACCGAGCCGGTGATGATCTGCGCGATCGCCGGGCCGAGATAGGAGACGACCGGCAGCATCGCCGCGCGGATCGCGTGGCGGGTGATGGTGATGCGCTCGGGCATGCCCTTGGCGCGCGCGGTGCGGACGAAATTGCTGCCCAGCACCTCGATCATGCTGGCCCGGGTCAGCCGCGAGATCGCCGCGATCTGCGGCAGGCAGAGTGCCACGACCGGTAGCACGAAGTTCGACGGGCTGCCCCAGCCGCCGACCGGCAGCCAGCCGAGGATCAGCCCGAAGACCAGGGTCAGCATCGGCGCGATGACGAAATTCGGGATCGCGATCCCGACCATCGCCGTGCCCATCGCGGTGTAATCGACGGCGCTGTTCTGGCGCAAGGCCGCCCAGATGCCGAGGGTGAGGCCGATCACCAGCGCCGCGATCATCGCCATCGAGCCCAGGGTGAGCGAGGTCGGAAAGCCCTGGGCGATTAGCTGCGCGACGCTGAAGTCCTTGTATTTGAAGGACGGCCCGAAATCGAAATGCGAGAGTCCTTCGAGGTAGCGCAGGTACTGCCGCCAGAGCGGCTCATCGAGATGGTAGGCCCTGAGCAGGTTCTTCATGATGTCGGGCGGGACGACGCGTTCCCGATCGAACGGGCCGCCCGGCGCCAGCCGGATCATGAAGAAGGATCCGGTGATGATGATGAACAGCGTCGGGATCGCACCGCCCAGACGCTTCAGAAAATAATGAAGCACAGACCTGGTCCAGCCGCCAAAGCGATCCGCTCCCCCGATCGCAATCGAGGGAGCGGAATTCGCTCAGACGCGGCTCAGTCTTTGAACGACATGTCGCGGGCGAGGTGGTAGTCGAGAACGTTCGGTTCCCAGCCCACCAGCTTCGGCGAGACCATGTGCTTGGTCGTGTAGTGGTAGATCGGGATGATCGGCAGGTCCTTGAGGAAGATATCCTCGGCCTGCTCGAGCATCTTCATGCGCTTGTCGGGATCGGTCTCTTTGGCCGAATCCTTCACCAGCTTGTCGTAATCCGGGTTGTTGTACCCGGCGTCGTTCTGGTCGCCCGCATCCGAGAGGAAGAGGGTGAGGAAGGTGGTCGGATCCTCGTAGTCGCCGATCCAGGCGGCGCGCGCCACCTGGAACTGCTTGTCGTGGCGGGTGCCGAGATAGACCTTCCATTCCTGGTTGGTGATCGTCGCCTGGACGCCGATCGCCTTCCACATGCTCTGGATCGCGACCGCGATCTTCTTATGGTTCTCGCTGGTGTTGTAGAGGATGTCGACCTTCAGCGGGTTGCTGGGGCCATAGCCGTCCTTGGTCAGCAGCTCCTTGGCCTTGGCGATGCGGTCGGCCTTCGACATATCCTTGAAGTCGGTCGACTGCATGGTCCAGCCGTGGATTCCCGGCGGGACCCAGGCATAGGCCGGCAGCTCGCCGGCCTGCGTGATCTTTTCGACCAGGGTCTCGCGGTCGACGGCGAGGGCGAGCGCTTCGCGCAGGTCGCGCTGCTTGCCGAGCGGCTCCTTGGTCAGGTTGATCACGTAGTAGTAGGTGCCGAGGTAGGGCGAGTTCTGGAACTGGTCCTTCAGGTTCGCCTCGACATACTTCATCTGATCCGACGGCGTGTCATAGGTCACGTCGAGCTCGCCGGCGCGATAGCGCTTGAACTCTTCGCTCAGATCCTCGGTCGGGTAGTAGACGACCTTGTCGATCTTGACCTTGTCGGCCCCGTAATAGTTGGGGTTCTTCACCATGGTCAGCGAAGCCTGCGGCGTCCACTCGGTCAGCATGTAGGCGCCGTTGCTGACCAGGTTGCCCGGCTTCGTCCAGTCGTCGGGATGCGCCTTGATCGACTTCTCGTTGACCGGCAGGACGCTCGAATGGCGCAGCAGGCCGAGGAAATACGGCGTCGGATGCGCCAGCGTGATCTTCAGCGTGTGGTCGTCCACCGCCACGACGCCGAGCTTGCTCAGGTCCTTCTGGGTGCCGTTGCGGATGTCGTAGGCGCCGGCGATGTCGTCGATGATGTAGGCGTAGTCGGATGCGGTGGCCGGGTCGACCAGGCGCTGCATGCTGTAGACGAAGTCGCCCGCGGTCACCGG
>DASZYM010000404.1:0-10419 GCA_035545355.1 Dongiaceae bacterium | reverse complement strand
TGGGGGCGGGCGCGGCCGGTGCAGGCGTGGGCGTGGCGGCAACGGCCGGGGCCGCCGCGGGCGCCGCTGCGCCATTATCGGTCCCGCTGCTATCGGCGGTCGCGGGCTGCGGCGCCATCACCGGCTCGGCGGGCGGCGTGGCGGGGGTGTCGTCGCCGGTGCTGGCCAGAGCCGGCAGGCCGTTGGTGCTCGGCTGCCAGCCTTGCGCGGCGCCCTCGGCCTGCGCGACCTGGACCGGCGTCATGTTCGGCGCCAAAGCCGCCATCTTCGCGGCGCCGTCGGGCGCACCATGATCCTTGGCCAGCGAATACCAGGTGTAAGCCTGCACCGGATCCTTCGGCACGCCCTGGCCGGCGGCGTAGAGATCGCCGAGCGCCACCATCGACGGGCCGTCGAGCTTGTTGGCCGCGGTCTTGAAGTGGTCGATCGCCTGGATGTAGTCGGGCTGGCCGGTATAGCCGGACTGGAACAGCAGGCCGAGATTGTACTCGGCCTCGACGCTGCCTTGCGCCGCTGCCTTCTCGAACCAGTCATGCGCGGTCTTGGCATTGCGGGTGACCGCCGTGCCCTTGAGATACATCAGGCCGATCTCGTTGAGCGCGCCCGCATTGCCCTGATCGCCGGCCTGCAGGAAATAGCGCTCGGCGAGCTTGCCCTGCGGCTTCAGACCCGGGCCGCCGTCGCGGAACAAGCGGCCCAGGCGCAAGGCCGCGGCCGGATGGCCGAGATCGGCGGCGCGCACATACCATTCCGCGGCCTGGTTCAGGTCCTGCGGCACGCCGCGCCCGGTCTCGTAGAGCCGGCCCAGCGAGAACTGCGAATACATCTGCGCCGCCTGGATGAGCTGCGCGCCATTGGCGCCGAGCGCACCGCCGTCGAAATGCGGCGCCGTGTCGAGCTCCGCGGCGATCCGGTAATAGGCGGCGGCTTTCTGGAAATCCGCCGGCACCGCCTGGCCCTGCTCGTAGATGCGGCCGAGATTATAGGCGGCGACCGGATTGCCGAGCTTCGCCTCCTCGTCGAGCAGCGGGATCGCCTTGTCGAAATCGCCCGCTTCCAGCGCCTGCTCGGCGGCCTGGTAATCGGCCTGGGCCGGCGTGACCCCCGTCAAGCCGAGCAAACTGATGGCGGTGGCGAGCAGAAGGGCGGAGCGGCGCATGAACAGGTTTCCCGGAGCCAAGAACGGCGCGGAATCTAGCCCATGCCCCGACCCTTTGCCAGAACCCGCTTTTGTCAGCTTTTCAGCGGCTTAGGGCGCGGTCGCCGGATCGTCCGATCAGCACCGGCTGCGCTCGCAGGACGATCCAGCGCGGCGGCTAGAACGACGCGTTCGGGCCGGCGAGGAATGCCAGCTCCTCTTCCGTGCAGCGCCGGCCGAGGCAGTCGTTGCGATGCGGGAAGCGGCCGAAGCGCGCGATGATATCGGCATGCCGCTCGGCATAGACGAGCTGCTCGTCGGCCTCGTCCTTCTCATGCGGCGCGCAGGTCGCGGCGAGATCGCCGAAGAGCTCCAGCGAGCGGTCCTGCACCCGCGGGTCCTCGCTGTGCTCGAAGGGCAGATAGAAGAACCGCCGATGCGTGAAATCGAAGCCGCGATCGATGCCCTCCGCCACCGCCTGCATCGCGATGCCGAGCGCGCGGCGGTCGCCGGCAAAGGCGCGCGGCGAACCGCGGTTGATGTTGCGCGCCATCTGATCGAGCAGGATCAGCAGCGCCAGCGTGCCGTCCGGACTGGCACGCCATTCCTCGAAGGCGCCGGCCTGCGCCGCATCGACCGCGGCGCCGAAGCGGCGGCGGATCTCGTCGTCGAAAGCCGGATCCTTCTCGAACCAGAGCGGGCGCGCCTGGTCGGAGAACCAGAACTGCAGCACCGCTTGCGGCGCGACGTCGGCCGCGCTCACGCCTGGTTCTGCGCGATCGCGCGCTGCATCGCCGGCCGCGCCGCGACCAGGTCGGCCAGGCGCTTCAGCGCCGGGAAGCGCGCATAGGTATCCGGGCAGCATTCCTGCCAGGCGGAGAGCATGTGGCAGAAGATGTCCGCGGCGGAGAAGCGGTCGCCCAGCAGATAGGGGCCGTTGGCCGCGAGATGCGTGTCGATCCGCTGCCAGATCCCGGCGATCGTCTCGCGCGCCTTGGCGGCGACCGCCTCGGTGCCGTTGGCCGAGGTCGTGTGCCGGTCGGGATAGTAGAATTCCAGCATCGCCGGCTGCAGCGTGTTGGTGAGGTGCATCAGCCAAGCATAGTAATGGCCGCGCCTGGGATCGCCATGCACCGGCGCCAGGCCCGCATCCGGATGCCGGTCGCCGATCACCATGCAGATCGCCGCCGATTCCGTCAGCACGTCCTTGCCGTCGATCACCAGGGTCGGCACCTTGCCCTTGGGATTGAGCGCCAGATACGCGGCGCTCTGGTGCTCGCCCTTCGACGTATCGACCCGTTTCAGCGTGTAAGCCGCGCCGGCTTCCTCGAGGCAGCCATGTGGCGCCATCGAAGCCGAACCCGGCGCCCAGTAGAGCGTGTACATCCCAGTAATCCCCTGCATCCGTCGGCGCCGTTGTCCCAGGTATTTTTTCGGGGCGCCGCGACGGCGCAGACGCTACCCGGGAATCGCCGGCGGATCAAATCGGCCTCGGACGGCCCGAAACACGTTTGGGCCGCGAATCCCGGCCGCCCATTATATCGCAGAGCGACATTTTCCCCTTGATCGCGCAGCCGGAGCGTTCCTAGACTTCCGTCACGAATCTGACTTTCGGGACCAAACGGCCCGGAACCGCGCGTCCCGGCCGAGGTTCATGCCAAGCGGGAGGGTCGCTCCATGTCCGTGCTCGATCGCGAACGAATCGTCGCCCCGATGGACTACAACCGCTGGCTGGTGCCGCCGGCGGCTTTGTGCGTCCACCTCTGCATCGGCCAGGCCTACGCCTTCAGCGTCTTCAACCTGCCGATGACCAAGCTGATCGGCATCACCGATCCGGCGCCCGACGATTGGCAGCTCACCCAGCTCGGCTGGATCTTCTCCATCGCCATCGTCTTCCTCGGCCTGTCCGCCGCCTTCACCGGCACCTGGCTCGACCGGGTCGGGCCCCGGAAGGCGATGTTCACCGCGGCCTGCTGCTTCGGCGGCGGGTTCCTGATCTCGGCCGTCGGCGTCGCGACCCACCAGCTCTGGATCATCTATCTCGGCTACGGCGTCATCGGCGGCTGCGGCCTCGGCATCGGCTACATCTCGCCGGTGAAGACCCTGATCCTCTGGTTCCCCGACCGCCCGGGCATGGCGACCGGGATGGCGATCATGGGCTTCGGCGGCGGCGCTTTCATCGCCTCGCCGCTTTCGGTCTGGCTGATGGGCCACTTCAAGACCGATACCGACATGGGCGTCACCGGCACCTTCGTCGCGCTCGGCATCATCTATTTCATCTACATGCTGATCGGCGCCATCATCGTCCGCGTGCCGGCGCCCGGCTGGCGGCCCGCCGGATTCGTCCCCGCGGTCCAGCCGAAGGCCCTGGTCACCGGCCAGACCGTGCATGTCGACCAGGCGCTGAAGACGCCGCAATTCTATCTCTTGTGGTGGGTGCTCTGCCTCAACGTGACCGCCGGCATCGGCGTGCTCGGTCAGGCCTCGCCGATGAGCCAGGAGATGTTCCAGGGCCGGATCACGCCGGTCGCCGCCTCGGCCTTCGTCGCGCTCCTCAGCCTGTTCAACATGGCCGGACGCTTCTTCTGGGCCACGACCTCGGACTATATCGGGCGCAAGAACACCTATTTCGTCTTCTTCGTGCTCGGCATCCTGCTTTACGCCTTCGTGCCCTCGGCCGCGAAGATGGGCAGCGTCGTCCTGTTCGTGCTCTGCTTCGGCGTCATCCTCAGCATGTATGGCGGCGGCTTCTCCACCATCCCGGCCTATCTGCGCGACATCTTCGGCGTGCAGTATGTGGGCGCGATCCACGGCCGGCTGCTGACCGCCTGGTCGGCGGCCGGCATCTTCGGCCCGGTGCTGGTGAACTACATCCGCGCCTATCAGATCGACCACGGGGTCGCCAAGGCCGACGCCTATACGATCACCATGTACATCATGGCGGGCCTGCTCTTCATCGGCTTCCTCTGCAATCTCGCGGTGCGGCCGGTCGCGGAGCGGCACTTCCTGGCCGCCTCGAAACAGCCGGCCGAGTAGGGGAGGGAAAGATGGACGGCAAAGCCAAGGACTACACGCTGCAGGTCATCCTCGCCTGGCTGCTGGTCGGGATCCCGCTGCTCTGGGGCGTCTACATCACGCTCCACAACTCCCTGCCTCTGTTCGGCGGCGGCGCGGGGGGAAGCTGAGCGCAAAAGAAAACCGGGGCCCTTTCGGGCCCCGGCTCGGTTCGCTCCCAGACGCTGCGGCTTAGCGGCGGTTGCCGAGGAACTGCAGCAGGAACAGGAACAGGTTGATGAAGTCGAGATAGAGCCGCAGAGCGCCCATGATCGACTTCTTGCGGGCGATCTCGTAGCCGTCGCCCTGATAGTACATCTCCTTGATCTTCTGCGTGTCATAGGCGGTCAGGCCCGTGAACAGCAGCACGCCGATCACCGAGATCGCGAAGCTGAGCGCGCTCGATCCCAGGAAGATGTTGACCACGCAGGCGATGATCAGGCCGAAGAGGCCCATCATCAGGAAGCTGCCCATGCCGGTCAGGTCGCGCTTCGTCGTATAGCCGAACAGGCTGGTCGCCAGGAACATCGAGGCCGCGATGAAGAAGGTCGAGGCCACCGAGGTGTGGGTGTAGACCAGCAGCACCGGCGCCAGCCAGATGCCGTTGACGGCCGAATAGCCGACGAAGGACATGAGGGCGGTCGAGGCCTTCATGCGCTGGATGCCGAAGCTCAGGAACAGGACCAGGCCGATGCCGATGAAGGCGAACAGCCAGTGCGCCTGCATCAGGGCCAGGGCCCAGCCGGCCTGCGCCTCGACGCCGCTGGCCACCAGGTAGGCGAGCACGCCGCTGATGCCGAGGCCGAGGCCCATATAGTTGTAGACCTGCAGCATGTACGACCGAAGGCCCTGGTCGATGCCCAGCGCCTGGTCCCGTGCCGCGGTCCGGTAGACGGTCCGATTTTCCGGTCCGATAGCCATCTCTTTCGCTCCCTTCGTCCCAAACGCAAGGATTTGAAATCTCGGGCAATAATATTGGGTCAGACCCGATGAGAATCAATAGCAAGCGCGGGGTCGATCGGTAACGACCCGTATCGTCGCAGGCTGGCCGGGAGCGGCAATTTCCTTGCGAAATCAGCCACAAGCGGCGATAAGGGCGGCCCCAGAGTGCAACCCCTTCACCACGAGCCGCTTCGGACCCCGCCATGAAAGGCCGCATCTTCTCCGGCATCCAGCCGACTCACACGCTCCATCTCGGCAATTATCTGGGCGCGGTCCGGAACTGGGTGCGGATGCAGCAGGAATACGAATGCATCTTCTGCGTGGTCGATCTCCACGCCATTACCCTGTGGCAGGACCCCAAGGAGCTGCCCCACAACATCCGCCAGGTCGCGGCCGCCTATATCGCCTCCGGCATCGACGCGAAGAAGGGGATCATCTTCGCCCAGAGCCAGGTCAGGGCCCATGCGCAGCTCGCCTGGATCCTGAACTGCGTCGCCCGCATGGGCTGGCTCAACCGCATGACCCAGTTCAAGGAGAAGGCCGGCAAGGACCGCGAGGCGGCCTCGGTCGGCCTCTACGACTATCCCGTCCTGATGGCGGCGGACATCCTGGCCTACAAGGCGACCCATGTGCCGGTCGGCGAGGACCAGAAGCAGCATCTCGAGCTCGCCCGCGACATCGCGCAGAAGTTCAACAACGATTTCGGCCGCGAGCTCTTCCCGCTGCCCAATCCGGTGATCGGCGGCCCGGCGGCGCGGGTGATGAGCCTGCGCGACGGCACCAAGAAGATGTCGAAATCCGATCCATCGGATTACAGCCGCATCCACATGAGCGACGACGCGGATGCGATCGCCCTGAAGCTCCGCAAGGCCAAAACCGATCCGCATCCTTTGCCCGGCGCCGAAGCGCTCGACGAGAAGGGCCGGGTCAAGGAAGCCGCCGATGCGGCGCGGCCCGAGGCGTTCAACCTGCTGGCGATCTATGCGGCACTCTCGGACCGCGAGATCGGCGAGGTGATCCAGGAGAAGGCGGGCAAGGAATTCTCCGCCTTCAAGAAAGAGCTGACCGATCTCGCCGTCGCGACCCTGGGCCCGATCGGCGCCGAGATGAAGCGCCTGCTCGCCCATCCCGACGAGATCGACAAGGTATTGAGCGAAGGCGCCCACCGCGCCCACGCCATCGCCGAGCCGATCCTGCGCGAAGTCGAAGACACGGTCGGCTTCATCCCCGCATCGCGCGGGAATTGAAGCGCGGCGCCGGATCGTCGACCGGCGCGTAGCCGAGACCTCTCCGGTGATGCGCCGGAGCACGATCCAGCGCGCAGCCGACCGCCGCCGTCACGTCGCAAACCGCACGCGTGAGCGTTCCCGTGCCTTCTGCGCTTCGACTTCGCGGTCCCGCGCCGGGGCGTGGGTGTGCAGCGAGGTCAGCAGCCGCCGCGCGGCGTCGCCGACTTCGATCACCGCGCGATCGAACGCCTCGGCATTGGCCTGCGAGGGCCGGTTGAAGCCGGAGAGCTTGCGGACGAATTGCAGCGCCGAGGCCTGGATCTCCGCCTCGGTCGCCGGCGGCTCGAAATTGAACAATGTCTTGATGTTCCGGCACATGGTGACGTCCTTCATCTGCTGGATCATGCGCTATGAGCGCCATCGGGAGCCGACGCTACCCTCTTTCGCCGCGACTCCCTAGGGGTGTTGTAGATGCGGCAGCCTCTCATCAATGCAGCCGTGACGTTTCCGATTCCGCGGCGAAGGATGATCCAGCGCGCGATGCGCGCCGCCTGATGCCCTCACGAAAAGACCGCCCACGCCCAAAGAATGTGGCGATCCTGTGGCGACACCCGATCGCCCTCGGCCTTGGAACAAGTGCGGTTGCCTGCCGTTGCGTCCGCATAGCCGAACACCGATGCATGCGCCGACTCGAACATCCGCAGGCGAACAGCACTTGCGGGCGCCGGGGAAATGGCGCCGGAGATGAATGGCCTTGCAGAATGGAACGCGCCCCGGAACGGGTCTGAGAGAGCTCCCCGGGCTGACGCCCTTGCGCGGCATCGCCGCGCTCTGGGTCGTCTTCTATCACTTCAGCGCCGAATACCTGCCGCAGCTCAACACCAAGGACTTCAGCCACATCATCCCGAAGGGCTATCTGGCGGTCGATCTGTTCTTCCTGTTGAGCGGCTTCGTGCTGGCCCATGTCTACGGCGCCGGGTTGGAGCGCGGTGATCGGTGCCGCTTCCTGCCCTTCATCCGGGCGCGGCTCGCTCGAGTCTATCCTTTGCATCTCTTCGTGCTCGTCGTCTTCGTGTCGCTCACCTTGGCGGTCGGCCTGCTGCATCATCCGTCGGGCCGGTTCACCGCGCCGATGCCGCTCACCGGCGAGCGGTCGCTGACGGCACTCGTCGCCAATCTGTTCATGCTCCAGGGCATCCATGCCGGCGGGCTGAGCTGGAACTATCCCGCCTGGTCGATCAGCACCGAGTTCATGGCCTACCTGGCCTTCCCGCTGCTGCTTCCCGTCGTCTGGCGCGCCGGGCCGCGGCTTCGCCTGGCACTGACCTTGCTGCTGCTCGGCGCGCTCGCGGGATTCAGCTATGCGACCGGGGACTACTTCAACCAGTGGGACGGCGCGCCGGCGGTGCTCCGCTGCCTCGACGAGTTCCTGATGGGCTGCGTGGCCTACGTCACCTTCGGCCGCAATGCCGCCGGTATTCTCGCCAGCGACTGGGTCGCCTTTCCGACGCTCGGACTCCTGCTCCTGTTATTGCAGAGCGACGGTCCCGACATCGCCGCGGTCCTGCTGTTCGCGCCGCTGATCCTCGCCACGGTGGCCAATGACGGCCGCTTTGCGCAGATGCTGAACGCGCGTCCCCTGATCTGGCTCGGCGAGATCTCCTATTCGCTCTACCTGGTCCAGGACCTGGTCAAATACGCGACCACGGAATTCCTGTCCGCGGCCGGCCTCCACCATCGCCAGCTCTCGCTGCCGGTCTCCGTCGCGCTCGCCGCGGCGATGATCGTCACCTGCCTGCTGATGTCGACCCTGACCTATCGCCTGGTCGAACAGCCCGCCCGCCGATACCTGAAGCAGGGCCTGCGCCGCGGCGGCACCCGGTCGGCACCGATCGCCACAGGCGAAGCCTGCAGCGGATGATCGGAGGCATCGCAGCCGGCGCTGGATCCTGCGTGGTGTGAAGTCGGCACCGTCACGGCTGCAACGGCGATGTTTCCAGCTTTGCGCCGGCGGATGATCCAGGCGCACCACGCCATTCGCCTGAAAACAAAACGCCGCGCTACTGCGGCGCAGCCGAGATCGTGCCTTCCGGTCCCGGCAGGATGGTCGGCGCGCCGAGGGTCGCAACCGGCGGCGCGTTCTCCGGCCGCGGCAGCGCCGGCTCGAGCGGCGGATTGGTTTCGGCGCCGGGCACGATCGTGCTGGCGGATTCCGCCGCGGCATCCGGGTTGCTGCCCGGAATGACGGTCTGATCATCGGGGCCGGTCGCCGCCGCGCTCTCGCCGGATTGGAGCTGGCGCGCATAGATCTGGTTCTGGCAGGCGACCAGCTCCGCATCGCTCAGCAGCGAGCAATTGGTGCCGTCGGGATAATACCTGCCTGTGGACGACGCCTGGGCGAGCGCGCTGCCCGCAAAGCCCGCGACCAGGATCGAACCGGCGATGCCGGCCAGAAAGACATGGCGCTTCATCGGATCCTCCTTGCTCAGGAGCGGATGAACTCGCGGGAGGAACCCGAAACGCCGGCCGCGGTTCCGCGGCGCGAAAGTCGCAGCTTGGCGCCGTTGAAGACCTTCCTTACTGCGCCAGGAATCCGCCATCCACGAACAGCGTATGGCCGGTGACCATGGCCGCGCCCGGGCCGGCGAGATAGAGGATCGCCGCCGCCACATCTTCCGGCTCGGCGAGGCGCGCCAGCGGGGTGATCGCCTCGATCCGCTTGATGAGCTCGGGCTGCTCCATCAGTCCGGCGATGAAGGGCGTCTTCACCCAGGTCGGCGCCACCGCATTGACGCGGATGTTGTGCGGCGCCCATTCGACCGCCAGCGCGCGGGTCATGTTGACCACCGCGCCCTTCGACGTCTGGTACGAGATGTTGGGATAGAGGCCGCCGCCGGACAGTCCCATGATCGATGCGGTCTGCACGATCGCGCCGCCGCGCTTGGCCGCGATCATGTGCCGAGCGGCGGCGCGCGAGAACAGGAAGCTGCCGGTCATGTTGACGTCGAGCACCTTGTCCCAGTCTTCGCGCGAGACCTCGACCGCGGGACGGCGGATGGCGATGCCGGCGCAATTCACCAGGATGTCGATGCGGCCGAATTTGTCGATGACCGCGCCGGTGGCGCGCTCGACCGAGGCTTCGTCCGCCACGTCGGCTGCCAGCGCGATCCCGCCCGGCGCCTTGGCCAGCGCCTGCGCCGCGGCCTCGGCATTGCGATCGACCACCGCCACCTTGGCGCCGGCTTCGGCCAGCAGGTGCACGGTCGAAAGACCGATGCCGCTCGCGCCGCCGGTCACGATCGCGACCTTGCCGGAAAGGCCGAACAGGCTGTCGATTGCGGAAGAAGCCATTGTTTCCCCATGAAACTGGATTGGAATGCGATGCTGTCGCAGCGATTTCTACCTGACCGGAGCTGCGCGTTGAAGCTGCGAAACGGTGCCTGCTTGCGGCCGGACGCGGGAAAGGCCATGTACTAGCGGCCGATCCACCGCCGCTCATTCCGGGACGCTTCATGGCCGACGACCTTCCGCTCGACGATCCGCTGACCCGGAAGCCCTGGTATTCGCGCTGGTTCAGCCGGCGGCCACATCTGGGCGGCAGCCTCGGCGGCACCGGCGGGCATTGGTCCTGGCGGGCGATCCGATGGATCGCCGTGGTGATCGTGCTGATCGTGGTGCTCTACTACCCGATCGGCATGGCGCTGACCCATAAGATCAATGACGATCCGGACTTCGCCGCGCCGCCGGTCGCGCCGGGCGCCAGCCAGTCGGTCGCCATCGCCGCGGCGCTGATGGACCGCGAGATCAACCACACGGCCTGGCCGGCCAACGATCCCTTCTTCATGCCGGGCTGGGCCTTGGACAACATGTCGAACTTCCAGGTCGGCATCCGCGATGCGGTGAAGCGCTTCGCCCTCGAGCTGCAGGACGAGATCGGCCGCAACCGCGGCACCAGCAGCGCCGATGCCGATCTGCAGAACGCGGTCAGCGCTTTCAACTATTCGCCCTATGTCTGGGTCTGGAACACCGGCTCGATCGTCCCGACCAAGAGCACGA